>JBBDQS010000132.1 GCA_040905805.1 Egibacteraceae bacterium
GTCCGACAGGGAGAATAACACGCTTGTAGTCTTAAGTAAACGGTATTGGGGCTAGCCCCCAGCGGCTCAGCTGAGGGAGCCAATTGGGTTCTGGTGGTGGCCCTCGCGGATCAGCCATCCGACCCTGGCCCAACGCGCAGGTCGACGGGCTCGACGTCGTCGGCCGGCGTGAACCCGAGCACCTGGCCGTACAAGGCCAACTCGGCCTCGACCGCCCGGCGGATCGTCGCCTCCTGGCTCCAGCGTGCCGCTCCCCGGCGAACGCGATGTAGGCGTGGGGGATACCCCCTACACCCCGTGCGGCCAGGGCCGCGACCATCTGCTCGGCCTGGGACGGCGGCACGACCTTGTCCTCGAGCCCATGCAGGAACAGCACCGGGACGGTGATGCGGTCGGCGTGGTGCAGGGGCGAGCGCTCGCGGTAGACGTCGCGCGCCTCGGGCCAGGGCCGACGAGCCCGTCGAGGTAGCGGACTCGAACGTGTGCGTCTCCTGGGCGAGCATGGCGAGGTCCGCTACACCGAAGTGGCTCACGCCCGCAGCGAACTGGGAGTGAGGTCGGCGTCGGCGTAGCGGTCCGACCGCGGGCGGGGCGGCTCAGGGGTGATCGGTGCGGGGTCCTGCCCCGGGCGCTGGCGGTACAGGCGCTGGTCGGTGAAGTTGGCGAACCACACCGTGGCGTTCCGCACGCAGAAGGCGCCCCCGCCGTACTCATGGGCCAAGGTGCGCACGTCGAACCCGGCCGGCGTCACGTCCTCAGGTCGGCCATCTGGAGCCTGGCGGAACAGGACGGTGCGCGCCTCGGCGGGCCGCCCTTCCGACCACCACCACGCCCGCGTCGATGGCGACCGGCCCGAGACCGACCAATGTGCCCAGGGGCGCGTCCACCGAGATCGGCGAGGGCCACGCGCCATAGGCCACGACGTCGGGCACGGTCTCCTCCCTGGCTGGGGACGGGGTCGCGGCTCCTGTGTCGATGCGGTCGCGGATTCCGCCACCCGGACTACACGGTCGTTCCCGGATCCTCTCGTAGTGGGAGCCCTTCTTGGCCGGCACCATCACGCCCGAGAGCAGCTCCGCCGAGGCGCTGCTCGAGCTCCTCGACGCTCATCAGGACCTGGCGGGCCTTGGGTCCGACCGACTCGCCGACCACGCCCATGTCCTCGAGCTCGTCCATGAGCCGGCCGGCGCGGGCGAACCCGACCTTGAGCTTGCGCTGCAGCATCGAGGTCGACCCGAGCCCGGAGCGCACGACCAGCTCCATCGCCGCCGTCGTCAGGTCCGCGTCGGTGGCGTCGTCGCCGGTGACGTTCTGCCGCGCCTCGGCCTCGGTGCGCACGACGCCGGGGGCGTAGTCGGCCTCGCGCTGGGACTTGCAGACCGCCACGATCTGCTCGATCTCGGTCTCGTCGACATAGCAGCCCTGGATGCGGTGCGGCTTGGACGCGTTGGCCGGCATGAACAGCATGTCCCCGTGGCCGACCAGCTTCTCCGCCCCGTACTGGTCGAGAATCGTCTTCGAGTCGTGCCCGGTCGCCATCGCCAGCGCGATCCGCGACGGCACGTTGGCCTTGATGAGGCCGGTGACCACGTCCACCGACGGCCGCTGGGTCGCGACGATCATGTGGATGCCGACGGCACGGGCCATCTGCGAGATCCGCACGATGTGGCTCTCGACGTCGCGGGGCGCGATCATCATGAGGTCGCTGAGCTCGTCGATGACGAACACGATGTAGGGCAGCGGCTCCCACACCGTGTCGGCCTTGCCCGACAGCGCCGGCGCCTGCCGCACACTGCCGTCCCGCACGGCGGTGTTGTAGGAGTCGATGTTGCGGTAGCCGAGCATCGCCAGGCGCTCGTAGCGCTGCTCCATCTCGTGGACCGTCCAGTCGAGCGCCTCGGTGGCGCGCTTGGGGTCGGTGACCACCGGGTTCAGCAGGTGCGGCACGCCCTCGTAGGTGTTGAGCTCCACGCGCTTGGGGTCCACGAGGATCATCCGCACCTGGTCCGGACGGGTGCGCATGAGCAGGCTCGTCACGATGGCGTTCATGGTCACCGACTTGCCCGAGCCGGTGGCCCCCGCGATCAGCAGGTGGGGCATGCTCGCCAGGTTGATCATCAACGCGTGGCCGGCGATGTCCTTGCCCACGCCGACCGCCAGCGGGTGCATCTGCGCCTTGGCCTCCGGGGAGCGCAGGACGTCGCCCAGCGTGATGAGGTCGCGGTCGCGGTTGGGGACCTCCACGCCGATCGCGGACTTGCCGGGGATCGGGGCCACGATGCGGATCTCGGGCGTGGCCAGCGCGTAGGAGATGTCGTCGCCGAGCTTGGTGACCGCCGAGACCTTGGTCCCCGGCTCCAGGGTGACCTCGAAGCGGGTGACGGTCGGCCCGCGGGACATCCGGCTGACCCCCGCGCCCACGTTGAACTGGCGCAGCGTGCGCTCCAGTGCGTCCTGCATCTGGCCGAGCTCGCGCTTGTTGCCCACCGCCTCGCGCCCGGTGCGCAGCAGCGACAGGTCCGGCAGCGCATAGTGCTCCCAGTCCTCGGCGGGCGGGGCGAGCATCGTCGCCGCTCCGGCCGTGTCGTGATCGACACCGGTGGGCATCAGCTGCGTGTCCGACAGCTCCGACTCCGAGGCGGCCTGGTCGTCGTGGTCGTCCTCGTCGGCATCGTCCAGGGCCACTGTCTGCTCCCCGGCATCCAGCACGATGGTGGGATCGTCGGCTTCCTCGGCGTCGGCCTCATCGGCCTCATCGGCCTCCGCGTCCGCCTCCAGCGCGCGGCGGGCGCGACGCTCGGCCACCCGGTCGCGCACGGCGCGCACCCGGCCCGCGGCGTGGTCCGCGGCGTGGTCCGCGAGCACCCGCGGCGACGTGCCGGTGGCCAGCAGCAAGCCGGTCGCGGCCAGCGCCACCAGCAGCACCGTGGCTCCGCCGGTCGCGGCGACCGCCCGCAGCGGCAGGGCGACGGCGGCCCCGGCGTAGCCCGCGGCGCGCCACAGCGCGGCTTGGTCGGCGTCGATGCTCGGCGCTCCGGCCCCGAGGTGCCACAGCCCCAGCAGGCCCACGAGCGCCAGCCCGACCCCCGCGACCGTCCGGGCGTTCGCCTCCCGGGGCTCGCGCAGCAGGAGCACCCCGGCGGCCGCGAGCACCGGCGGCGCCGCGAGGCCGAAGAGCCCGAAGACCCCGCGGAAGGTGCCCTCCAGGAACACGCCGACGATGCCCGCTGCCTCGGCGTAGAGTCCCAGCGCGGTCAACGCGGCGAGGACCAGCAGCGCGATGCCCCAGATGTCGCGCAGGTAGTCACCGACCGTTGCTTCGTGGGTGGAGCGCGCCGAGGTCTTGGCGGGTCGCTGGTTCGCCTGTCCGCCCTTGGCCTTCCTCGGTGGCGTCCGCCCGGACGCACCCCGCTTCGCACCCGACGGCTTCTTGCGGTCGGTCCTGGGGCCAGCCACGGCTCTACAGCTCCACGATGACCGGCAGGATCACGGGACGGCGGCCGACCTGCTCGCGCCAGAAGCGGGCGAGGGCCTGCACGCTGGTACGCCGGACCACGCCCTCGTCCCCGTCACCGTCGTGGCGGTGCAGCTCGTCGACGAGCACCTTGGCGGCGTGCTCCAGCAGCACCGCCTGCTCGGGCTCGTAGATGATGCCCTGCTGCAAGACGCCCGGCTCGCCCACGACCCGGGCGTGCTGGTCCACGGTGATCACCGCGATGCAGATGCCTTCTCCGGCGAGTCGCTCGCGGTCGCGCAGGACCGCGTTGCCCACGTCGCCGACACCGAGCCCGTCGACGAACACCAGGCCCGGGCGGAACGAGTCGCCACGCCGCACCTGGCCGTCCTCCAGCAGCACGGTGTCGCCGTCCTCGCAGATGAACACCCGCTCGCCGGGTGTGCCGGTCTCCCGGGCGATGGCGGCGTGGGCCACGAGGTGACGGTACTCGCCGTGCACCGGGATGAAATGCCGGGGGCGCACGATGTTGTGGTAGAAGCGCAGGTCGTCGGCGGCTGCGTGGCCCGACACGTGCACGTCCGCGATGCCCTTGTGCACCACGTCGGCCCCCTGGCGGAACAGCCCGTTGATGGACTTGTAGATCGCATGCTCGTTGCCGGGGATGACGCTTGACGCCATCACGACCGTGTCCCCCGCGGACAGGTGCACCTGCTTGTGCTGGCCTGCGGCCATGAGCGAGAGGGCGGCATAGGGCTCGCCCTGGGAGCCCGTGCAGATGATGACCGCCTCGTGGCTCTCCATGCGGTCGACTTGGGCCATCTCCACCACGTCGGCGTCACGGTAGTGCAGGTAACCGAGCTCGCGCCCGATCGGCATGTTGCGCACCATCGAGCGACCGACGAAGCACACCTTGCGCCCGATGGCGGTGGCCGCGTCGATGATCTGCTGGACGCGGTGCACGTGGCTTGCGAACGTCGTCACGATGATGCGCCCGTTGGCCTTGCCGAAGACCTCGGCCATGGTGCGCCCGATGACCCGCTCGGTGGGCACGTGGCCGCGGGTGTCGGCGCCGGTGGAGTCGGCCAGCAGCAGGGCGACACCCTCGTCGCCGAGCTGGGCGAGGTGGGGCAGGTCGGTGGGCTTGTCGTCGATCGGCGTCTGGTCGAGCTTGAAGTCGCCGGAGTGCAGGATCATGCCGTGGGGGGTGTGCACGGCCACGGCCAGACCGTCGGGGATCGAGTGCGCGACCCCGACGAACTCCATGTCGAACGGGCCGGTGGTGATGCGTTCGCCGGCCTCGACCTGGCGCAGGTCGGGCGTGATGTCGGGGTACTCCTCGAGCTTCGCCCGGATCAAGCCGAGGGTCAGGCGCGTGGCGTACACCGGGACGCCGGGGAAGTCGCGCCAGAAGAACGGCAGCGCCCCCATGTGGTCCTCGTGCCCGTGGGTGATGACCGCGCAGTGGATGTCTGCCGCGCGATCCTTCAGCGCGGACCAGTCCGGCAGGATCAGGTCGATGCCGTGGTGCTCCGCGTCGGGGAAGATCAGGCCGACGTCGATCAGCGCGATACGGCCGTCGACCTCCACCGAGGCCATGTTGCGGCCGATCTCGCCGAGACCGCCGAAGAACGAGACGCGAACGGGGGGGGATGCCATCAGCGGGTCACCCCCGCGGCCGCGAGCGCGTCGGCGACGGCCGCGTCCACGGCGTCGTCCGCGTCGACCAGCGGCAGGCGGACCGGCCCACCTGGGAGTCCGAGCTGGCGCAGGGCGGCCTTCAGGGGCCCCGGACTCGGGTCGGCGGTCATGAGGGTGGTCATGAGGGGCAGGATGCGCAGGTGGATGTCTCGGGCCTTTCCTGGATTGGTGGCAAAGCAGTCGATCATGGTGGCCATCTCCGTGCCGACCAGGTGCGAGGACACCCCGACCACGCCCACCCCGCCGACGGCGAGCAGTGGGAGGGTGGCGGCGTCGTCGCCGGCGAGCACGTCGAAATCGTCGGGCTTGCGGGCGATCAGCCACCCGGCCTTGGTGAAGTCGCCGACCGCGTCCTTCACGCCCTTGATGTTCTCGACCGACTCCGCCAGGGTCAGCAGCGTCTCGGGGGCGATCTCACGGGCCGTGCGGGCTGGGATGTTGTACAGCAGCACCGGAAGGTCGACCGCCTCGGCCACGGTGGCGAAGTGGGCGACCAGCCCCCGTTGCGACGGCTTGTTGTAGTACGGGGTGACCACGAGGAGCCCGTCGACGCCCCTGCCGGCGGCCTCTTTCGCCAGAGCCGCGGTCGCTGCGGTGTCGTTCTTGCCGACACCCGCGACGATCGTCGCCCGGTCGCCGACCGCCTCGACCACCGCGGAGAACAGGTCGAGCGTCTCGTCGTGCGACAGGGTCGGTGACTCACCGGTCGTGCCGGCGACCACGAGCCCGTCGCTGCCGTGCTCGACGAGATGGGTCGCCAGACGCTGCGCACCGTCGAGGTCGAGGGCGCGGTCTGGGGTGAAGGGCGTCGCCATGGCGGTGAGCACCCGTCCGAAGATCGGCACTGCCGGTGTCCTTGGGTCGGAATACGACGGCTGTGAGTCTATCCGCTGGTCTCCTCGATGCCGTCGACCCGCGGTCGGTCGCGCTCGTCGTCGGCACTGGGCGCGGCCGTCGGTGACAGCCGGAAGGCCACGAGGAACCGCGCGCCGCCCTCCGGGCTGTGCTCGTGGCGCACCTCCGCGCCCATCGCCTCCGCCAGCTCCGCAACCAGCGGCAGCCCGACCCGGGGACCCCCGCCCTCGTCGGGCGGGTCGAACAGCCGGTGCGCCGCAGCCGACGGGATCCCCGGCCCGTCGTCGCTTACCGCCAGCACGCCGTGGCCGCCCCCGGCCGCGGTCGTGACCGTGACCCGCGTCCCCGCCGGCGTGTGCTCGACGACGTTCTCCAGCAGGTTCGAGACGATCCTGCGCGCCGCCCGCCCGTCGGCCACCACCTTCACCTGACCGAAGTCGACCTGGAGGTCGTAGGGCTCCAGCCGCGACCCGAGCGCCACGACGCAGTCCTCGACGACCCGCCGCAGCAGCACGGGCTCCAGGCGCATCCCGCTCTCGTCCACCAGGCCGACGTCGGTGAGCTGGGCGACCTCGGCGTCCAGCTTGGCCACCCCCATCCGCAACCGTGCTGCCAGCCGGCCTCGCGCGGCCTCGTCGAGGGTGCCCCATCCCTGGTCGAGCCCTTCGGCGACCTCCTCCAGCTCGCGCAACGGCGAGCGCACGTCGACGCTGGCCTGCCGGGCGAACGAACGGCGGCGGTGGCCGCGGCGGCGCACGCTCTCGGCTTCCTGGCCTGCTTGGGCGATGAGCTCGTGCAGGCGGCTGGCATAGGTGGCCGACAGGTAGCCGGTGGAGACCACCCCGGCCAGGCTCACGAGCAGGATGGGGACGCGTTCGCCGAGCTCGGGGCGGTGCAGCAGCGCCGGGTGCAGTCCCATCTCCTCCAGGCCGAGCTGCAGCACGCCCAAGGCCGTGGTGAACACTGTGAACGCCAGGGCGGTGCCGGGACCGAGCAGGATGCCCGCGCTCACCACCACGATCGTGTACAGCATGACCAAACCGGAGCCGGTCCCACCGAAGAAGGCGACGGCCCCCCCGAGCACGAGCGCGTCAGCCAGCAGCGAGGCGATCACCGCCGTGCGGGGATAGGCCACCGACTGCTTGAAGTAGGCCGTGGTGACCACGGCGAGCACCGGCACGCCCAACACCAGGGGCCACACCTCGCGCCCGAAGATCCCGGACAGCACGGCGACCCCGACGAAGTACGCTGCGCCCCCCACAGCCCGCACGAGCCCGAAGCGCCGCAGGAGCACGTCGTCGGGGGTGGGGATGCGCTGGCTGCCGGTGGCCACTACCTCAGGCCCCCGACGCGACCCGGCGGGCCTCCGCCGCGCGCTCGGACTCCAGCCGCTCGAGATCGCTCGGCTCCTCACCGGCGAATCGCATCATCTCAGCCACCGCCGGGTGCCCGGCTTCGGTCGCGATCAGGGCCCGCATGGCCTGGGCGATCCGTCGGTACGAGGGGTGGCCCTGCGGTCCGGTGCGCAGCTCGATCAGCTGCATGGCCGCCCGGGCGTTCATCTGCATCGAGTAGCGCAGCTTCCAGGCGAAGCCGACGGCGTACTGCGCCTGGCGCGGCAGGTCGGGGTGCACCATCGCCCACAGGTCCGACTGGCGGGCCAGGGCTCGGTGCCACGCCCCCTCGACGCCGGCGGCGCTGATCTCGGGCGGCGTCTCGTACCCGTGCCGGGGGGTCAGCTCCTGCCAGTCGATGGTCAGCATGCGGTGCCGCTGGAGATCGCGGAAGGCCCCGTAGTCGCTGCAGATGTCGAACCGGTACCACACCCGCTCCAACGCGCGCCCCGGCTTGTGGCGCCGGTTGCGCCGCTCCCCCACGTAGGCCCGGACGACCCGGACCCGGTCGCCGGCAGGCATGTCGCGCACGATGTCGCGCAGCTGGGTCTCGGGCAGGTGGCTGTGGGGGTACAGCATGCCCGTGACCAACTCGACCTCGGCGTCGGGGCTGTAGGCGACGAGCTCGACCTCCCCGGCGGTCCGCGGCTTTGTCTGGGCGAGCAGCTCCTCGGCGACCGCCCGGGTCTCGGCGCGCGTGCCGGCGAGGTAGCCGGCCCACACCTCTCCGCGCTCCGGGCGGTCGACCCGGTCGAGGAACGAGGGGATGACCTGCCGCAGCTCACCCAGCAGCGCGTGCCCGACGTCGCGCGCCTCGGCCAGCTCGTGGCCCCGCAACCGCAGCAGCAGCTGCTCGTAGGACTGGCCGCTGGCGAAGATGCCGACGTTGGACACGGTCGCCGCCGGCAGCAGGCCGCGGAGCAGGTCGCAGACCTTGGCCATCGTGGCGTTGCGGTAGACCCCATCGGAGGTGATGTCATCCTGCGGGAACTGGCGGCGGACCCACTGCGCCATAGGCTCGAACAAGGCCGTGTAGTCGCCGAACACCGCGTCCAGGGTCGCTTCGTAGGCCTGGGCATGGGGCCCGGCCATCACGTCGGGGTCCCGGTAGTAGCGGTAGCGACCGCCCGGGCGGTCGTCGTAGGCCATGTAGCGGGTCGACTGCTCGAGGTAGGCCGCCAGCCGGCCCCACTCCAGGATCTTTGTGAGCAGGTTCGACGCCTGCTCCACGGCGACGTGGGCTCCCCCGAGCTGGGCGACCGAGTCGTCGCCGTACTCGACGAACACCCGCTCGTACAGGCGCGCGGCACGGCCGGGCTCCGGGGGCGCGGGCGCCTGCGCGCCGTCCCCGTGCCCCAGATCGTCGGCGAACTCGTCCAGGAGCAGACGCCGCAGGCTCTTGGCAGACCGCGAGTAACGGGCGAAGAGGGCGCCCTTCACGACCTCGGGCATCCCGACCAGGGCGAACACGGGGTGCTCGGTGTTGGTGACATGCCGGCGCAGGAGCTCCTGCTCGTCCAGGGTGAAGGGCTCACGAACGTACGGGTGACGGTCCACACCCTCAGGCTACAATCTCCCCTTCCATGGAGTCTCTCCGGTCGCCTGCGCTGCGGTTGGTGGACGAAGCCGCGCTCGCCCTGCACCAGTCCGCGCTGACCGCCGAGCAGGTGACGGACCTGCTCGTCGCGTTGGTCGGCGACCTCGGTCTGGCCGAGAACCCGGTGTTCCGGGCGGGACAGGTCACGACGGAGTCACCCCTGGAGGGGTTGGTTCCCGCGCCGGTCTACCGGGGCACCACCGCCTCGGGACGGACGAGGCTCGCGGGCGTGCTGTGGTACCGGCCGATGAGCGGGGATGTCTCCCACCACGTGGAGTCGCTGACCGCCCATGCCAGCCTGGCCCTGGCCGCGGTCGCGGACCGCGACGAGGTGGCCCGCCGCGAGGACAGCGTCCGGCGTATCGCCGAGAAGCTCCAGGACTCCTTGCTGCCCCCGCTGCCCCCGCTGGACCAGACCCTGCTGGCCGTGGAGTACCGGGCGGCCGGCCGCGACACCCGCGTCGGCGGGGACTTCTACGACGTCTTTCCGATGCCCGACGGGCGGGTGCTCATCGTGGTGGGTGACGTCATGGGCAAGGGGGTCGAGGCCGCCAGCCGGACCTCGCGCATCACCCAGACCCTGCGGGCGCTGGCGATGCAGGGCCTCGACCTGGACGAGCTGCTCGCACGCGTCGACGAGCAGGTGAGCTTCCAGGACCCCGACATCATGGCCACGTTGTGGTGCGGGCTCTACATCCCGGCGACCGGGGAGCTGGACTTCGCCTCCCTGGGCCACCCGCCGGCGCTGCTCGTGCGGGGCGGCAACGAGGACCCCATCCACCTCACGCTGCGCGGGCTGCCGCTCGGCCTGCGCGACCTCTCGGATGAGCCGCCTGAGGTCCGCGACCGACGGTTGGCCCCCCGGGACCTGCTGGTGCTCTACACCGACGGGGTCATCGAGTCCAGCGGTGACGTGATCGCCGGCCTGGAGGCCCTCCACGACGCCATCCGGGACCGCCGCAACGAGCCCCTCGACCAGCTCGTGGGCGAGTGCCTGGACGAGCTGCTCGACCAGGGTGGCCACACCGACGACGCCGTCATGCTGCTGCTGCGCCGCCGCTGACTCCCTGCGTTGCGGATCAAGGCCGTGTGCTGGCCCTGATTCGCCACACCCTGCCTCTACACTCTGCGCCGAGGGGTGTGCCGGTTGGCACACAGCAACCGCGCAGATGCCGAGCACGTGTCCAGGGGGGGACGACATGACCGAACGCACCGCTGGCGGCGCCAGGGGCAGCTATCAGCCCAAACGGCCCCGGGCCCTTGCGGGACTGGTCGTGCTCACGCTGGCGGGAGCCCTGGTCGCCGGAGCGGTGCCCACAGGCACCGCAGCCCCCTCCTCCGCTGCTGCCGCAATCACATCGCAGCAGTCAGCAGTCGAGCGCATCGCCGGCTCGGACCGCTACGCGACGGCTGCCCTGCTCGCCCGCCGCGCAGCAACGGGGGGCGCGGAGCGGGTGTGGCTGGTGACCGGTCTGGACTTCCCCGACGCACTGGCCGCCTCGGCCAGCGGGGACCCGGTGTTGCTGGTGACGCCCGACCAGGTGCCCGACGCCACCGCCGCAGCGCTGGCCGACATCGCGCCCGACCAGGTCGTGGCCGCCGGCGGGACCTCAGTCATCAGCGACAGCGTGCTGGCTGCGGCTGGGGACCTGGCGCAGGCCGGCACGTCCAGGACCAGCGGCACCGACCGCTACGCGACCGCCGCGGCGGTAGCGGACCGCACACACCCCGACGGCGCCCGCACCGTGTGGCTGGCGACCGGCCTCGACTTCCCCGACGCCCTGGCAGCCGGTGCGGTGGCCGGCGTCGAGGACGCTCCACTGCTGCTTGCCGCCGGCGACCGCCTGACCCCTGCGGTGCGCGCCGCCCTGGCGCGCCTATCACCGAGCGAGATCGTGGTGGTCGGCGGCGAGCAGGCGGTGTCCGCCGCCGCCGAGCAGGAGGCCGCCGACGCGAGCGACGGTGCGCAGGTCACCCGCTTGGGCGGCCCCGGCCGCTTCCACACGGCAGCGCTGATCGTCGAGCGCGCCCGCGACGCGCACGGTCGCAGCAACCCGGTGTTCCTGGCGACGGGCGAGGACTACCCCGACGCGCTGGCTGCCGGGCCGGCCGCAGTCGCTGCTGGCGGGCCCCTGCTGCTGGCCCAGCGCGACGCGTTGCCCGAACCCACCCGGCAGATGCTGCTGAGCCTGTCGCCCGCGACGGTGCACGTGGTGGGCGGTCCCAACGCGCTGAGCGACTACGCCGCCGACTACGCCGCTCGGCCGCACGAGGAGCCGCGGCCGACCGGCGGCGCGTGTGACCGCTACGACGCCACCGCACCGGGGGTCATCCAGGGCCACCCCGAGGACCAGCGCCCGTCGCTGGACGCATGGAGCGGCCCGTGGATGATCGACCACTTCCGCGATACCTGGGAGCTCGCGGTGCCCTACCGGTGGCGCTTCGACCTCGTGAACACCGTGGGTCACGGGGGCGTCCTGTTCTACGAGGACAGCGAGGCCGAAGGTGGCAACCCCTACGCGCACCGCCACGCACTCACGGTCTTCTGCGGCAACCCCTTCCTCGTGGGCGGCGGCCAGGCACTTGACCCCCGCGACCCCGCCCAGATCCGTGCCCACGGGCCGCACGGGCCGCGAGGCCAGCCCACCATCGAGCAGCTCGACACCGGGACGGCGCTCTACAGCGCCCAGTGGCGCAACCTCGGCCATGCCAATCCCACCGACGACTACGTCGTCCAGTACGACTACGTCGCGGTCGACGCCGACGTGATCATGCTCGTCTATGAGGCGCACAACCGCTTCGCCCGCGACATCGACGGGCGCACCGGTGACATCAATGACGCCATCACCGGCAGCATCAGCCGCGCCGGCCAGGCACCGTGCCCGCCCAACGCCGATCACTGCCGTCGAGACCGCGACCGCACGCAGGGCGGCACGCCTCCCTAGCCGTGACGAGCAGGTCCGGTGGCACCCCGTCGGCCGCTACTGCACCTGGACGGTCGCGCTGCGGATGGCGAGGTCGTGGTGGGGGTTCAGGATCGCCTGTGCACGCACGGTGACCGTCCCGGCCCCGGTGACGAGGAACTCCAGCTGGGCCTCACCGTCCACCGTTTGGGAGTCGGCCGAGAGGTGGTGCGTCGGCGCCCCCGAGGTGGTGAACGTCACGGCCCGGCCGCTGATGGGCGCGCCTCCCTCCGTGGTGAGGGTGGCCGTGGCGGTCACCACGCTCTCCTCGGGGACCGGCCCGGGGTCCACCGTCAGGGTGAACACGTCCCCGCCGGTGCCGGTGCCGAACGACACCTGCACCTGGGCCGAGAGGTTCTGGCCTCCGGCCGTGGCGGTCGCGGTCACGGTGACGACCTCGGTCTCGCTCGACGTGAAGACCAGCGTCGCCTCGCCCTGCGCGTCGGTGACCGCGATGGTCGACGTGGGCGTGGCCCCCTCGCCATCGATGGCGAAGTTCACATCGACGCCCTCGACCGGCTCGCCGTCGAGCTCCAGCGTGGCGGTTGCGTTCACCGCGTTGCCGTGCACGGCGAAGGGCTGATCGCGCACGAGGGTGAGCGTGGGCACCGGCTCGGGCTCCTCGTGCGCCCGCAGCACCTCGAGCAGCCGGATCATGAACGTCGCCAGCTGGTCGCGTCGGGTCGCCGCGGCCGGGCCGAAGGTCTCGGCGTCGAACCCGGCCACGATGCCGAGCTCCGCTGTCTGCTCGACGTTGCCCGAGTGCACGCTGGTCGCGGGGACGTCGTCGAAGCGGGTGGCGCGCTGCTGGTCCAGCTCGAGGGTGCCCGGCGCCGCGAGCTCCACGCCGCGGGCCAGGAAGGACACGAGCTGGTCGCGGCGGATCCGGGTCGCGGGCGAGAACTCCTCTCCCCCGGCAGCACCCCGTGTGACGCCCGCTGCCTTCAGACGGTGGATGGCCTCGTCGTGCGCCGAGCCGACCGGGACGTCGGGGAACCGGTCGGGGTCGGCTGCGGGCAGGTCCGCACCGGCGTGCTGCAGCGTGCGGAAGAGGAACGTCGCCAGCTGGTCACGACGGACATCACCGGCGGGGCGGTAGGTGCCGTCGACGAACCCGGTCACGATCTCGAGCGCGCTGACGCAGTCCACGTTGGCCAGGTGCACCGCGGCGATCTCGCCTCGGTCGGTGAACGGTGCGGGATCACCGTCCTCCGGGCACACGGGGTCGGGATCCTCGGCGGCCTGGCCCCAGGCGGTCCCGTCCGGAACCAGCAGCGGCAGCAACAGCATGAGCCCACCGATCAGGGCGGTGCTGCGCAGGGACCAGTCGCGACGGCTTCTGACCACGGCCATACCACGCTCCTTTCGGGTTGTGCGAGCGGACTACAACAGCGAGTCGAGCCCCACGGTGAGACCGGGCCGGGTCGCCACGGTGCGGATCGCCAGCAGCACCCCGGGCATGAACGCCGTCCGGTCCAGGGCATCGTGGCGGATGGACAGCGTCTGTCCGGGTCCCCCGAACACGACCTCCTGGCTGGCGACGAGCCCCGGCAGCCGCACGCTGTGCACCGGCACGCCGTCGACGAGCAGGCCGCGAGCAGGATCGTCCGCGGGTCCGGGAACGGCTGGCGCCTCCCGTCGCGCGTCGGCGACCAGCCGGGCGGTGCGCAGAGCGGTCCCGCTGGGCGCGTCGACCTTGCGATCGTGGTGCAGCTCGATGATCTCGGCCTGCGGCAGGTGGCGTGCCGCCTGCGCGGCCAGCTGCATCAGCAGCACCGCGCCGATCGCGAAGTTGGGTGCCACGCAGAGGTTGGCGGGACCGGTGAGCTGCTCGAGGTCGGCGAGGTCGTCCTCCGACAGGCCGGTTGCGCCGACCACCGTGTGCACGCCACGCTCCAAGAGCCAGGTGACGTTGCGCTTCACGCTGTCGGGGACGGTGAACTCGACCGCCACATCCGCCCCCGCGTCGATGACCTCCTCGAGCTGGCCCCCCGAGCCGACGCGCGCGACCAGCTCGCAGTCGGCGTCGGCGGCGACCGCCTCGCACACCGCCGAGCCCATCCGGCCGAACGCGCCGAGCACCGCGACCCTGGTCACCGCGGTGACCTCACGCCGCCATGGTCTGCGTGAAGCGGGCCAGTGCCTCCTCGTCGGCGCCGACCGGACCGACGAGGGCCAGCGTGAACGGACCCCCGAGCAGCAGCTCGCCCATCGCAACGACATCGGCGTGCGTCACCGCACCCACCGCCGCGATCATCTCGTCGAGCGACAGCAACGGGGTCCCGGTGATCGCGGCCTTCCCGAGCCGGTTCATGCGGCTGCCGGTGTCCTCCAGGCCCAGCACCATCGATCCGGCGAGCGCGCCCTTGGCCCGCTCCAGCTCCTCTGCGGTGAGGCCACCGTCGAGGGCGCGGGCGAACTCCGCCCGCACGGTCTGGAGCACCTCGTCCAGCTTCTGCGGCGCCGTGCCGGCGTAGACCGCGAAGGTGCCCGCGTCCGCGTGCATGCCGTGGTAGCTGAACACCGAGTAGACGAGGCCCCGTCGCTCGCGGATCTCCTGGAACAGCCGGCTCGCCATGCCCCCGCCCAGCGCCTGGTTCAGGACCGCAGCACCCCAGCGCCGCTCGTCACCGCGGCGCAGACCGGTGCCGCCGAGCACGAGGTGCGCCTGCTCGGTGGCCTTGTGGGTGACCGCGGTGCGGGGCTGCGCCGCGGTCTCCGGCCACACCCGCCGCGTCGTCGCCGCGCCACCGTCGCGCGCGCCCTCCAGGGCGTCCGCGACCTGCTCCACGACCCGGTCGTGCTCCACGTTGCCGGCCACGGCGACGACCAGGTTGGTCGGCACGTACTGGCGCCGGTAGTAGCGGTTGACCTGCTCACGGCGCATCGCGGTGATGGTCGCCTCGCTGCCGAGGACCTCACGACCGAGGGGGTGCTCGCCGAAGTGCGCGGCGCTGAACACGCTGTGCACCAGGTCGTCGGGGGTGTCCAGGTGCATGTGGATCTCTTCGAGCACCACGTCCCGCTCCGCGTCGACGTCAGCGGTGCGGATCCGCGCGGACGTGACCATGTCGCCCAGTACGTCCACCGCCATCGCCAGATCCCGGTCGAGGCAGCGGGCGTAGAAGCAGGTGTACTCCTTGGACGTGAACGCGTTCAGGTCCCCGCCGACGGCGTCGACGGTCTCGGCGATCTCCTGCGCACTGCGACGGCTGGTGCCCTTGAACAGCAGGTGCTCGAGGAAGTGGCTGGCGCCGGCGACGGCGCCCTGCTCGTCACGGGAGCCGCAGCCGACCCAGAAACCCACCGCCACCGAGCGCACGTGGGGCATCGCCTCGGTGACCACCCGCGCCCCGGAAGGCAGGATGGTCGACCGCACGCCCTCCGGGCCGGACGCGGCCATCACCGACGCCGGCGACGCCGGCGACGCAGGTCGCCGCTCTCGTCCTCGGTGCCGGCCGGCTCGTCACTGCCCGAGCCGCGTTCGCGCGACCGGGGCGCGGACTCGTCGCCGCTTCCGCCGCTGCGCTCGCGACGCTCGCGGGCGGGACGCTCGGCCGCGCCGGTACCGGTGGTGTCCGCCGACGCGGGCACGCCCTGAGCACCGGCCGGGGCCGGGGCCGGCGCCGCGGCGGGCGCGGCGGCCGGCGAGGCCTGCTGCTCGGGACCACCCTCGACGATGTCCAGCGAGAACTTGCGTCCGTCCTTGACCTCGCGGACCTCGACCCACATCTTGTCGCCGACGGTCACCGCCTCGTCGGCGTGCTCCAGACGCTTGCTGCCGCCCAGCTTGGAGATGTGCAGCAAGCCGTCGCTGCCCGGGGACAGCGAGACGAACGCCCCGAAGTCGACGGTCTTGACCACGGTGCCGTAGTAGCGCTCGCCCTCCTTCGGCACGACCGGGTTGGCGATCGCCCGGATGCGGTCCAGCGCCATCTGCGCCTTCACCCCATCGGCGGAGTAGATGTGAACGACTCCGCGGCCGTCGGCGTCCTCGACGTCGATGTTCGCGCCCGTCTCGTCGGTGATCTCACGGATGATCTTGCCCTTGGGCCCGATCACCTCGCCGATCTTGTCGGCGGGGATGTACTCGACCAGCACCTTCGGCGCCGAGGGGTTCATCTCCGGGCGGGGCTCGGCGATCGCCTGGCGCATCACGTCGAGGATCTGCAGCCGGGCGTCCTTGGCCTGGGTGAGCGCGCCCGCCAGCAGGTCCGCGGAGATGCCCGAGAGCTTGGTGTCGAGCTGCAGGGCGGTCACGAACTCGCGCGTGCCGGCGACCTTGAAGTCCATGTCGCCGAAGGCGTCCTCGGCGCCGAGGATGTCGGTCAGCGTCGTGTACTTGCCGCCCTCGGCGATCAGGCCCATGGCGATGCCGGCGACCGGAGCGCTGATCGGCACGCCGGCGTCCATCAGCGACAGGGTCGAGGAGCACACGCTGGCCATGGACGTGGAGCCGTTGGAGCTCAGGACCTCGCTGACCAGGCGCAGCGCGTAGGGGAACTCCTCAGCGGTGGGGATCACCGGCAGCAGCGCGCGCTCGGCCAGCGCGCCGTGGCCGATCTCGCGGCGCTTGGGGCCGCGCATGAAGCCGGTCTCGCCGGTGGAGAAGGGGTGGAAGTTGTAGTGGTGCATGTAGCGCTTCTCGACGTTGGGGTCGATCGTGTCCAGGCGCTGGGCGTCGCGCAGCATCCCGAGGGTGAGGATGTTCAGCACCTGGGTCTCACCGCGGCGGAACATGGCGGATCCGTGGGCCCGCGGCAGCAGACCCACCTCGGCCTCCAGTGGCCTGATGTCGCTCGGTCCCCGGCCGTCGATGCGCACGCCGTCGTTCACGACCCGCTGGCGGATGAGCGTCTTCTCCAGGCTGCGGAAGGCGTTCTTCGCCTGCTTCTCCAGCTCCTCGTCGGTGACGGTCAGCTCGCCGGCCTCGGAGAACGCCGCGTCGATGCCCCGCTCACGCAGGTCGGCCGACTTGGCGTTGCGCTCGGACTTGGACAGGTTCTTGTCGCCCAGCACGGCACCGAGCTCGTCGGTGACCGCGCCCGCGACCGCGTCGTAGACCGGTTGGGCGTAGTCGGGGTAGAGCGGGTAGTCGACCTGGCGGGTCCCGGCCAGCCCCACCAGCTCCAGCTGCAGGTCGCAGAGGCGGCGCAGGTGGGGGCGGGACTCCTCGAGGGCGGCGCCCAGGACCTCCTCGGTCGGGGCGGTGCCCCCGAGCTCGACGACTTCGACGACCCGCTCGGTGGCTTCGGCCTCGACCATCAGGATGTCGATCTCGCCGGAATCGGCGTTCAGGCGGCCGGCGACCACCAGGTCGAAGACGGCCTCCTCGGCCAGGAAGGCGAACGTCGGGAACGGGATCCACCGGCCGTCGCGGTCCATGGCCATGCGCACGGCCGCGACCGGCCCTTCGAACGGCACGCCGGCCAGCAGCGTGGCCATCGACGCGCCGTTGATCGCGAGGACGTCGGGCGGGTTCACCTGGTCGGCCGACAGGGTCAGGATCAGGATCTGGATCTCGTTGCGCAGGCCGCTGTCCAGCGTGGGGCGCATCGGGCGGTCGATCAGGCGGCAGGTCAGGGTCGCGGTCTCGCTCGGCCGGCCCTCCCGCTTGAAGAAGCCGCCGGGGATCTTGCCCGCGGCGTACATGCGCTCCTCGTAGTCGACCGTCAGCGGCAGGAAGTCCAAGTGCTCCTTGGGCTTGCCCGACGTCGTGGTCGTCACGTGCAGGATGGTCTCGCCGATGTGGGCGACGACGGCCCCACCGGCCTGGCCGGCGGTCTTGCCGGTCTCGAAGCGGATCTGGGCGTCGCCGACCTTGGTGTCGACCTCGTGCTTTCCTAGTGTGCCCATAGGGATGGGTCCTCCTTCGCGGCGCCAGGCGCCGGGATCAAGGGTCCGTGGGCCAGCCGGTGCGGGTGTCAGTTCCCAGTGGGGAGGTCTGCGCCGGGCGCAGACCTCTCCACTGACAACTGACGCCGCCGTGCCTCGTGGACCCAGTGATGGATGAAAACGGACGACGCCGAGCCATCGGGCCCGGCGTCGACATCATCGGCGTGCTATCGGCGGAGACCGAGTCGCTGGATCAGCGACCGGTAGCGCTCGATATCGGTGCGGTGCAGGTAGTTCAGCAGACGCCGGCGGCGACCGACGAGCTGCAGCAGCCCCCGTCGGGAGTGGTGGTCCTTCTTGTGGGTCTGCAGGTGCTCGGTCAGGTGGGTGATCCGAGCCGTCAACAGCGCCACCTGGACCTCGGGGGATCCGGTGTCCCCTTCCGAGGTGGCGTACTCCGCGACGAGCTCATCCTTGTTCGGGATGACCGCATTGCTCACTCGACTGACTCCTCTTCGTGCGGTCCCGGGAAGTGATGTCGCGAGGGACCGGGCACATCCACCGTCCTGTGCGCCCCGGGCCCGGACCAGGTGACCCGGCCGGGGGGACGCATTTCGCGCAACACCGTCAGCCGTCCTCTTCGAACGGCCTGGGGATAGTCTGCCATGCGTCCGCAACCACCACAACACCACGGTGTTCTCACGGCCCTCCCGGCCCGGGTCGGCAGGCGGCGGCCAGCACCCTGCCAAGCGGCCGGGGCGCGACGAGCCCGCCGCCCAGGGTCAGGTCGACCATGCGGTCGAAGACCGCCTGGTCGGCGGCGGCTGCCGCGACCGCGCCCTCGACCAGGCGCCGATGGCGGATGGCGCGGGCGAGCACCCCGGTGTGGGTGAAGTGCCGCCCCAGGGCGGCCGCCAGCAGCCGGGGGTAGCGCCGGCCCGCCGCCGCGGGGTCCTCGACCGCGCAGGCGCCCGCGAGACGACCGGACAGCAGGGCGTAGTAGATGCCCTCGCCCGACAGCGGGTTGATCAGGGACGCGGCGTCGCCGGCGAGCAGCACCCGCCCCACGGCGGGGACCGGGCGCCGGGACGAGAAGGGCAGGTGATGGGCGCGCAGGGTCGCCGGATCGGGGCGCATGTCCGGCAGGGCCGCGGCCAACCGGTCGTGCAGCTGCGCCTTGCCGCCGTCCAGGCGGTCCCGCAGCAGCCCGTACCCCACGTTCGCCGAGCCGTCCCCCACGGGGAAGGACCACGCGTAGGAGGGCCACCCGGCGGCGACCATCGCGATCAGCTGCTCCGGCGTCCCCGCCGGGGCGGGCGCGTAGCCGCGCACGGCGACCGCGAGGTGATCTGGGGGGTTGGGGACCACCCCGAGCGCGCGCCGCACGGTCGAGCTCGCCCCGTCCGCGCCGATCACCACACGGGCGGCGGTGTGCCCGTCGAGGACGACCAGGCCGGTGCGCTGCTCGACGCGGCGCACCCGCTCGGTGCGCCGCTCGACACCCCGGGCGCCGGCGGCCGCGACCAGGCGGGCGTCGAACACCCGGCGCGGGATGACCCAGTTGTCGCGCCGGCAGCGGCGCGCGGCGACACGGCCGTCCGGTGAGCGCAGCCGGAGCCGGTCGACGGTGGGCCAGCCGTCCAGGACCTCGGCGACCCCCAGGCGGGCGAGCTCGTCACCGGCATGGGCGGCGACCGCATCGCCGCACGGCTTGTCGCGGGGGAACTCGGCCCGGTCGATCAGCAGGATCCGCGCGTCGGGCCGCCGGCCGCGTGCCGCCAGTGCCGCGGCCGCGCCCGCCCGCCCCCCCCCC
>JBBDQS010000133.1 GCA_040905805.1 Egibacteraceae bacterium
ACCCGGCACAGCGGAGAATCGCCTCCGCTGGCGCTCCGGCGATTCACGTCTCAGGATCCCTAGGCGAGCATCAGTCGGCCGGTCGGATGCGTGGGAGTGTCGGCGTGCGGGCCCGGTCGCGCACCCATGGTTCGAGCTCGTGCGTCGTTCGCGCCGGGCTCCAGAGGAAGCCCTGCCCGAGGCGGCACCCGAGCGCCTGCAGCTCCATCGCCTGCACGGGCTGCTCGATGCCCTCGGCGACCACCTCCATCGTCAGGGTCTGCCCGATCTGCACGATGGCCCGCACCAGGGATGACGCGCCCGGGAGGGAGCCCAGACCATCCACGAAGCTCTTGTCGATCTTCAGCAGGTTGAGGGAGAACCGCTGGAGATAGGCCAGCGCCGAGTACCCGGTGCCGAAGTCGTCGAGGGCGAGGCGCACCCCGAGCTCCCGAAGGGCGTGGAGCTGGGCGTCGGCGGCATCGGGGTCGCGCATGAGCGCGGTCTCGGTGATCTCCAGCACGAGGCTGTCGGGTACCAGCCCGGTGTCGGCGAGCAGGCCGGCCACGACCCCGACGAGGCGGGGCTCCTGCAGCTGGCGAGCCGACAGGTTCACGTGCAGGCCCAGCGGCGGGGCGTCCGGTTGGGCCTGTTGCCAGGCCGCGACCTGATGGCAGGCACATTCCAGGACCCAGCCCCCCAGGGCGACGATGAAGCCTGCCTCCTCGGCCAGCGGGACGAACACGTCGGGCGTGGCCACCTCCCCGGCGGGGCGCTGCCAGCGCAGGAGCGCTTCCACGCTCGTCACGCGTCCGGAGTCGAGCTCGACGATCGGCTGGTAGTGCACGGCGAACTGCGGTTTACCGTGCTCTTCGAGCGCCACCTGCAGCGCGGCGCGCAATTGGCCCCGCGTGATGACCGCGTCCAGCATCTGCGGCTGGAACACGGCGACGCGGTCCTTGCCGCGCTCCTTCGCCACGTACATGGCCGCGTCGGCCTTGCGCAGGAGCGCCTCCGCGCCGTCGGCGTGCCCCTCGTCGACCGCGATGCCGATGCTGGCGTGGATCCACACCTCGAAGCCCTGGAGCCGGAAGGGTGCGGCCAGTGCCGCGACGATCCGTTCCGCCACCGCCGTGGCCGCCGCCGACTCCCGCGGGTCCTCCAGGAGGATCCCGAACTCGTCGCCCCCCAACCGAGCCAGGGTGTCGGCGGGGCGCAGGCACTGCTCGAGCCGTGCGGCGACGCTGGTCAGCAGCTCGTCCCCCACGGCGTGACCCCACGTGTCGTTCACGCTCTTGAAGTCGTCGAGGTCCACGAGCAGAACCGCGAGCCGGCCCGGGGTGCGCTGCCGCACCGTGATCGCGTGGTGGATGCGGTCACCGAACAAGACGCGGTTGGCCAGCTGCGTGAGCGGGTCGTGGAAGGCCTGGTGGGTGAGCTCGCGGTTCACCGCGGCCAGCTGTGCCGTGCGCTCCTCCACGCGCTCCTCCAATGTCCTGGTCAGCGCCTGCACCTCGCCGAACCCCTCGGCGTTCTCGAGTGCGGCGCCGGCGAGCGTCGCGATGAACTCGGCGAGGCGCTCCTCCTCCGCGCCGAACAGGTCACGCACCTGGCTGTGCGATGCGTAGAAGGCGGCGACCACGCGGTCGCGGACGCGCACGGGCGCGCAGACCGCCGAGCGGGTCTCCCCACCGGTCAGCAGCGCCCCCGACCGGTCGTCCTCCTGGCCGGTCGCCAGGAATGCGACCCGGCCTGTCACGACGGCCGTCCGCACCAGCTGACGGCACAGGTCGTCGACGCTGGCGTCGATCTCGCTCGACACGGTGGTCACGTCCTCCCCGCGGGTGTCTCCCACCTCGAGGACCACGCACCGCTCCCCCCGCAGGAGGCTGGTACCCGCGTCCCGGACCGCGGAGAAGATCGCCTCACGGGTGAGCGCGGCGGTGATGGACCACCCCACCTCCAGCACGGTGTCGAAGCGGTCCGCCAGTGACAGGGTGGCCAGCTGTCCCGCGCGCTCCTCGCGCCGGGCGGGTCCGTCACCCTGCTCGGCCCGCACGTCGGCGGCCAGCTCGGCCATGGCGGCGCCCGCCACGGCGAGGTCCTCCGCCGCGCCGCGCCAGCCGAGCTCCAGACCGACCTGGCCACGGGCGAGGAGGGTCTGCGCGTGCTCCCATGCGGCGGACTGCCGGGACGCCACCGCCAGGCTGCGGTCGAAGTGGCGCCGGGCGCGCGACGACCGTCCCCGCAGGGCGTCGACCAGCGCGGACTCCCGCAGCGCGTGCGGCAGGTTGTTGCGGTACCAGTGCGCCATGCGGCGGGCGCGGCGAGCGGCCCGCCGCGCCTCCCGCAGGAGCCGCCTCCTGCTGTCGGGGGTGACGTCCTGGGTCGCCAGGACCTGCTCGCGCCGAGCGGTCGCGAGCCACGGGAGCACCGGAGCCACGTACTCCTGCCGCAGCCCCCGCGCCTTGAGCAGCGACCTGGCCTCCTCGAGCACGGCAACCGCCTCGTCCGGGCGAGCGCCGGCCAGCAGGCACACGGCCCGCGCCTGGAGCACCTCAGCCGTGGTGTGACCGTCGCCGCCGCCACGAGCGAGCTCGGCGTCGATGAGCTCGGGCGGTACCCGGCCGCCCGACGCCTTGGCCCAGACGGAGAGGCTGATGCCGGCCGCCTGGGCGTCACCGATCTCGACGCCGGCCTGGTGCACCGCGCGCGCGGCGTCGACCGCCTCGCGCAGGGAGCCCAGCCGGTAGAGGCAGTAGGCGACGTGCCAGTTGGCGGTGTTGACCTCCCAGCGGTCGCCGGTCTGCTCCAGCAGCCTCGCCCCCTCGCGGCACCGTTCCATCGCCTCGCGGTAGCGCGAGGCCCCGTAGAGGACCACCCCGTAGAAGTGCAGCGACTGGCCTTCGCCCCACGCGTCGCGCGCATCGCGGCGAATCGCCAGCGAGCGCTGCGCGTAGGTGATGCCGCGCCGGAAGAACGGCAGCATCGTCAGGACGGGGGCGTGCTCGGAGTACGCCTGGGCGCGCGCCAGGCCGGGCGGGTAGCGCTCGGCGAGGTTCATCTCGCGCAGGTGCGACCAGCCGCACGCGAGCGTCCCGGAACCGAACCAGTAGGCGTAGGTCAGGCGGCTGTAGAGGTGGATCGCCAGCAGGGCCGTGTCCGCTGCCTCGGCGCTACGGCGCCCGAGGAAGGCGCGCGGGGCCACAGTGTGCAGCACCTGGACGAGCAGCTCCCAGACCAGCCAGGCACCGACGGCGATCCGGCGGCGTGGCACGCGCTGGTGCAGCAGGTGCAACCCGCGCTCCAACGCCTGCGCACCCGCCTGGACGTCTCCCCGCTTGAACGCCAGCTCGCCGAGCTGCGCGGCGATCCGTGCGCGCGTGACGTCGTCGTCGGCGAGGGTGCTGGCCTGCTCCAGCCGGGTCGCCGCCTCGTCGTAGCTTCCCCGCAGCATGAGGACCTCGCCGAGGCCCTGCACCGCACGCCGCCGCACCAGGTCCTCGGCGTCCACCGATCCGCGCAGGGCGATGCGGTACTGGCGCTCGGCGACCTCCAGCGCGTGCTGGGCTCGCGCCTGCGCACCCGCCCGTGAGCGCGTGCGGCAGGGCGCGCTCGTGCTCACCGCCCGCGTCGAAGTGGTAGACGAGGTCGAACAGCCGGTCGGGATGGTGGTGCTCCAGCAGGCGGGCGGCCAGGCGGTGCAAGGTGCGCCGGTCTGCGTCGGTGAGGCGGGCGAGCAGTGCCTCGCGCAGCTTGTCGTGGACGAAGCTGCAGTGGTCGTCGTCGGGGTGCGGCCAGACGATGTGGCGGCGGCGGGCCTCGTCGAGCGCTGCCGTGGCCTCCGCTTGGTCCTGCTCCGCCAGCTCGCCGGCGAGCCCGACGACGAAGTCCTTGCCGAGGACGGCGCCGGCCGACAGGAGGCGCAGGGTCGCCTCGGGCAGCAGCTCCAGCCGGCGTGTCAAAAACCGGACCGCCTCGCGTGACGACCGGATCTCGCCGACCTGCTGGTCCTCCAGGCGCCACCCCTCGGGCGTGGCCACCATGCCCCCCGACTCCACCAGCCCGCGGAGCACCGCGGACGCCATGAACGGGTTGCCGTCCGACAGCTGCCCGACCCGCTCGACCACGGCCCCCGGGACCGGTCCCGCCATGGACTCCACGAGCAGGCGCACCTCCTCGGAGGCGAAGGGGCGCAGCCGGACGTGGGCCGCGGGGCGCAGCCCGCGCAGGCTGTGGGAGGCGGGGACCTCCTCGGATCGGTACGCGACGACCACCACCGTGCGCCCGGGCGGACTGCGCCCGCCATCCCACCACCGTGCCAGCAGCTTGACGGTCAGCTCGTCGGCCCACTGGCAGTCGTCGAGCAGCACCACCGCGGGGTTCGCAGCCGTCCCGAGCGCGGCCAGCAGCGCGGCGAGCGCGTCGAGCGTCCGCGCCTCACCGAACCCCTCCGGTCCGAGAGGTGCGCCGACCTCGACCCCGAGCGCGGTTCCGAGCCGGGGCAGGGCCTGGCACGCCGCGTCCACATGGGGGCCGAGCGCCGAGCGGATCCGGGGGGCCCGGTCCGGCTCCCGCCTGACCGCGGTGATCACCCCCTCGGCCACGTCGGTGAGCAGCTGCAACGGCACGGTCGCGGCCTGGTCCCGTCCCAGCCCGCGGAGCAGCCACATGTCCCGCACGGCGCAGCGGCGCGCCAGCTCGTCGAGCACGCGCGTCTTGCCGCCCCCGGACTCCCCCTCGAGGAGCACGAGTCCGCCCTGCCCGTCCGCCGCCGAGTCCAGGGCGCGGTCCAGTGCCGCGAGCTCCTCCGCCCGGCCCACGAACGCCGGCTCGGTCAGGGTGCGGCGCCGGTCGCACCGTCCGATCACTGCCGGGGGGTCAGGTGTCCCGGGCTCGGTCGACTCGGCGATCTCGTCGAGGTCGTGCAGCACCCCCTGCGCCGACTGGTAGCGGTCCTGGGGGTCTTTGCGGATCAGCCGTTGGACGAGCTCGTCGAGCGCACCCGGCACCGCCACCCCGAGACTGCCCAGGGTGGGCGGCGGCGACGACAGGTGCTGCCGGAGCAGCCCGCGGACCGTCTCGGCCTCGAACGGTGGATGCCCGGCGAGGCACTCGAACAGCAGGATGCCGGCGGAGTACAGGTCGGAGCGCTCGTCGACGCGGCAGTCGAGCAACCCGGCCTGCTCCGGGGAGACGTAGCGAGCGGTGCCCGCCGGGCGCCCGCGGACGTCCGCGTGCAGGGCCGCGCTGCGCGCAAGGCCGAAGTCGATGAGCACGGCGCGCTCCACCACGCCGTCGCCGTCGAGCCCGACGATCACGTTGGCCGGCTTCACGTCGGAATGGACGATGCCGTGCTGGTGGATGTGGGCGAGCGCCCGCACGGTGCAGCGACCGACCCGCAGCGCCTCCCGCACCGTCAACGGCCGGAGCCGCAGCTGGGCGTCCAGGGGCACGCCGGGCACGTGCCGCGTCACCAGGTACACGACGTCGCCGTCGCGTCCGATCGTGACCAGCGGGGCGAGCTCGGGCGCCTCGAGGCGGGCCAGGACGGCACCCTCGTGCTCGAGTCGCCGTGCCGCGTCGACCGACATCTGTTTCGCGGTGGTCACCTTGAGGACGACGCGGTCACCTCCGGGCAGGTCCCGGGCCAGGAACGTCCGGGCGAGCGGGCCCTCCTGGAGCACGCGCTCGAGCCGGTACCGGCCCCCGACGACCGTCCCCGGCGAGGTGGCGGCGCCCTCACGCGCATCCTGCTGGGTCTGGCTCACGCACGTCCCCTCGCCCGAGAGCGGTCACGTCCTGTGCACGGTACGCGCGGTCTTCGACGCCCGCTATGGCCCGAAAGAGTCATTTCCGGACCGCCCAGCGGCACTACCGCCGCGGTAGCCCCGGGCCTACCGTCCCACCGTGGTGAGGAGGAAGTCGCGCAGGTGGGCCTCGTAGGCGTCGGGGTCGGCGTTCCAGGCCCGCACGTGGCCGGCGCCCTCCACGCGGACGTAGGTGACCAGGTCGGGTCGGGCCGCCGCGAAGGCGTCGCTGGACGCGACCGGGACGGTCGGATCCGCCGTGCCGTGGAAGAGCAGGATGGGCACGTCGAAGTCCTCGGCGCGGGCGACCTGGTCCAGACGCCCCCAGCGCAGGCCGGTGCGCACGGTGATGATCCCGCGGGCGACGGGGATGAGCCACAGCGGCACGCCGCGGTCGGCAGCCGCGGCGCGCAGGACGACGTCCCAGTCGAGCACCGGCGCGTCGAGCACCATGCCCGCCACCCGGTCCGCGTCGGGGGCCTCGTGCAAGTAGGTGGAGACGATCGCCCCGCCCATGGAGTAGCCGAGGAGCACCACGTCGCGCGCGCCGTGGTCGAAGGCGTAGTCGGTGGCGGCCTGCACGTCGCGCCACTCCGTCCAGCCGAGGCCGGAGTGCCCGTCAGGGCTCGCTGGCGCGTCGGGATCGTTGCGGTACCCGAGGACCAGGGCGGGCAGGCCGAGCGCCCGGATGGTCGGCAGGGCACGGAAGGCCTCGCTGCGCGACCCGCCACGGCCGTGCACCATGATCACCCAGGTGTCGCGCGGGCCCGCCCGCCATGCGGTGCGCTCGTCATCCGGTGCCGTCACCTCGGGCACCACCACATCCGCCGGCAACGGGCCGTCGGGCCCCGCCAGCAGCACCGTCTCCGCCGGGAAGGCGAACGCGTCGGCGGCGTCGGGGGGATAGGCGTGGGCGTCGACCGCCACGGCCTGACCGGCCTGGAGTGCGCCGATCACCGGGACCATGCGGCGGGTCACGGTGCCCGCGTCGGGGTCGGTGCCCACGACCTCGCCGACTCGGGCGTACCCCTCGGGCCACTGCAGGCCCCACACGCCGTCGGGCACGGCCGCCGCGGGCACGGTCACGGTCGTCTCCCCCACGTCGGCGACCGTCACGTCGTACACCGGCCGCTCGGCTTGGGGTGGACGCAGGATCTCGCCCGCGTAGTACCAGCCGACGGAAAGCACCGAGAGCAGAGCCATGATCGCCAGACCGAAGAGGGCCCACCCGGCCCATCGCCGCCAGGGCCGGCGGGCCGGGACATCCGGGCTCAGAGCAGGAACAGCAGCCAGAGCAGGCCGCCGAGCACCACCAGGCCGGCCAGCAGGGTCAGCACGCGGAACGGCACACCGACCCGTTCAGGGCGCACCGGTTCGGCGGCGCCCTCGACGAACGCCTGGAACCGCGCCGTGTCGGCGGTCGGGTCCATCGGGTCGTCGCGCGGAGCGGGGTCGGTCACCGGGCACCTGCCGGGGTCGGGGGGCGAGGTCAACGACCCCTGATCCTAGCGACGAGGACCCGCAGACGACAGCGCCGCCCGGCCGAGGACTGGTCGCCGCACCCCGCGTCCAAGCGCTTAAACCGCGCTTGGCCTTGCGAGTGCGTCACGCCGTGCTCGCACGCGGATTCCCTCGGAGGAAAACGCGGCCGGTACAAGACGCGAGGGGCGCTGGGACTTTGAGCTCACCAGCCGAGCCCCAGCATCCCACATGGTAGGAGCAAACTAGACATACTATTCATTATCGGCGAGATACGAGAGGGACTGAGAGGGGTTGCGACGTACTGATATGCGCCGTACGTGGCCTTCCGCCCCCAGCGACACTGCTGGACGGTGGTCCTGTGGGTGGGGATCGCCCCACCTGACCGCCTGACCGGCGGGTGGGGGGGGTCGAGCGGGTCAGGAAAGTGGGGCGCAGGACCAGGTCGAAACGTTTGGGATCGGCGGAACCCCGAGGGTTGTCTACGCCCGCGGTCGAGCGAGGATAGGAGGGCTCGGGAGCTACGGAGCGTGACGTGTACCGCAGCCGTCGACCTCCCCCTACCGGTGCAGGCCGACGACGGCTGTCGCATGTTGTGCAGCGTGCAGCGGAACGATAGGGTGGCCCCGTGGATATGGAGTACGGCGACGAAGCGACGAGGCGTCTCCATCTGGAAGGCCTCAGCTACGGCAAAGGATTCGACAAGCAGGCGATCATGCGCCTGAACCGCATCAAGGCCGCTGTCGACCAACGTGACCTGAGCGCGCTGAAGGGCAACCGGTTCGAGAAGTTGAAGGGCGACCGTGCCGGGACCTACTCCATCCGCATTAACGACCAGTGGAGGATCACGTTTCGGATCGAGAACAACCGTGCTCTGGACGTCAAGATCGAGGACTACCACTGAGGAGGCAGGCGATGGCTGTGAAGGTGAGTGTGGCGATCCACCCTGGCGAGCACATCGCCGAGGAGTTGGAGGAGCGAAGCATGAACGCCGCAGACCTGGCGCGGGCCATGGGGGTCGATCGCGGGCGGGTGTCCCGCCTGGTCACCGGGCGGACGGCTGTCACCGGCGAGACGGCGATCTTGCTCAGTCGGGTGTTCGGGACCTCGCCCGAGTTCTGGATGCGGCTGCAAGCCGACTACGACCTCGCGCTGGCCCGCGAAGCGATGAGCTGACCGACACAAGCCGATACCAGTGGGTTGCGGACCACCGGAACCTCACGTGATCGGCGGCTATACGAACGTTGTCGACCGCCTCTCCCTCTCCGCGGACCGGCCGATACCCAGGTGTTGAGGCGGTCACCCCGGTCCCAGACCTCTTGACATAGGTGCGGAAGTGCCTGCAGGGTTTCAGTGCTCTTTGACGGTGTAGACCAGGGTGAGGTCGGTGCCTGGGTAGGGGATGTTGGTGGCGGTCAGCTCGGCGCACAGGGCCCGCAGGAGCAGGCCATGAGCGATCGAGGGGGCCGGCGCGGGCGGGGGGTCGGCCTGGACCTGCTGACCGTGTCCAGGCTTGGCCCTCCCGCACCCGCGGGTCGGTCCCCGAGCTACGCCGCACCTGAAACCCTCACGTCGGCGCGGGCGGCGGGCTGGCCGGCGCGGGGTGCGGCGCGGACCGGCCCGCCCGTCTCCCAGTCGGCGGCGCGCAGGATGCGCAGGGAGACCCCGAGAAGCCCGGCGGTCAGGATGGCCATCGCCGTCACCGTCGGGACCGTCGCCGAGGGCGCGACGATAAATCCCACGATGCCCGCGAGCAGCAGTGCGGGCACCCAGACCGGCACCTCCCGCGAGCGCCACAGCGCTGCGGACATCAGCACGATGCCGAGCCCGGAGCCGAAGGCACCGGTCATCCCGAGGACTGCCGGCGCCACCATCTCGTCGAGGGCCTCGCCCAGCGCCACCGCCTGCTCGAGGCCGAGCTGGGTAACGAGGAGCGTGTCGTAGACGTCGACGACCAGCGCCATACCGCCCAAGAGGCCGAAACCGATCGTGCCGAGCAGCCAGCCGGCGTTGCCCAGCCTGGTGCCGCGGTGGCGCGTGAGCTGCGCCATGGCCGCGAACGCCGGCACGAGCATCAGGAAGCCGAGCCCGATGAGGATGGTCGACACCTGCGCGCGGACCGGGTGCGCCGCCAGGGCTGTGTAGTAGGCGGTCTGCGAGTACTCCCCGCCCTCCTCCCAGGAGGTGACGGCCATCCCGGCGATCAGCAGCAGCCCCGCCAGAACCGGGATCGTCCCCGTCGCCACCTGCCGGAACCTGAGACCCTTCTGCGCTTGCATGTCCGCTCCTTCGCTTGTTCGGCTTGTGCGCTCGACGGTAGGCAGAAACGGCGTCGGGGCCGTCCGCACCCGGGTTGATCCGCCTCCACCCGTGGGTTGATCTGCGACCGACGGTCACCCTTGCGAGCGGACCAGGCCCGTCTCGTAGGCGAGCACCACGGCCTGCACCCGGTCGCGCAGCCCGAGCTTGGACAGGATCCGGTTGACGTGGGTCTTCACCGTGGCCTCACCGATGAACAACGTCCCGGCGATCTCTGTGTTGGAAAGCCCCTGGGCAATGTGGCGCAGCACCTCGAGCTCGCGCTCGGTGAGGCGGGCAAGCTCGTCGGGCACCGCTCCCGGCGGGGGCCGGCTCACGAGCTCCTCGATCAGGCGGCGAGTGACGCTCGGCGCGAGCAGGGACTCGCCTGCCGCGGTCGTGCGCACGGCCTCGGCAAGCTGCTCAGCACGCACGTCCTTCAGCAGGAAGCCGCTGGCCCCCGCGTGCAGCGCCCGGTACACGTACTCGTCGACGTCGAAGGTGGTGAGCACCAGCACCCGCGTCGGCGAGCCGGCCCCGCAGATCTGCCGCGTCGCCTCGAGCCCGTCGAGGTTGGGCATCCGCACGTCCATCAGGACCACGTCAGGACGCTGGCTGCGGACCAGGCGCACGGCCTGGACGCCGTCCTCGGCCTCGCCCACCACCTCGATGTCGGGCTGGGCGTCAAGGATCAGGCGGAAGCCGCTGCGCAGCAGCGCCTGGTCGTCGGCGATGACGACGCGGATCACGCCGGTGCGCCTTCCGCAGCGGCCGGCAGGGGGAGGCGGACCTGCAGGACGTCGCGGTCGTGCTCGTCGGTGCCGACGACCAGGTCGCCGCCGTAGAGCACGACGCGCTCGCGGATGGCCAGGTGGTCCGCGCCGAGCAGTGCCCCGAGGCCGTGCGCGTGGACCTGCACCTGCACCGCGCCGACGTCGTGGCGGATCCGCACGCCCACGCGGTCCACCCCGGCGCGGCAGGCCTGCTCCACGCTGCGCTCCACCACCCGGTACACCACGACCTGCACCCCGCGCGGCAGCGGCGTCGGCCTGCCCTCCACGGTGACGGTGACCGCCACACCGCGCGCGGCGGCATGCTCCACGACGGCGTCCAGCGCGGCCAGGCCGGGCTGGGGTCCCAGGGCCTCCTCGGTCATGTCGCGGCGCAGTAGACCCAGCATGTGGCGCAGATCGGCCAGCGTGTCGCGACCGGCATCCTCGATGCGCAGCAGCCCCGCCTCGGCCTCGGTCGCCTCGCCGTGCTCGAGCAGCTCGCGGGCGCGGCGCGCGCACCGCTTTATGCCGAGGATCTGCTCGGCCACGAGCGCGCGCAGGTCCTGGGCGATGCGCGAGCGCTCCGCCGCGACGATGCCGGTGCGGTGCTCCTCCAGATCGCGCTGCGCCTGCTCGGCCAGTCCGCGCACCTCGCGCCGGCGGCGGGTGGCGCGGCCGAGCACCATGCCGGCCCCGAGCAGCACCATGCAGAACATCGCCGGATAGAAGAAGTCGGAGAACCCCCACTCGCCGTAGTCCGTCACCAGCATGAGCGCCCCGACCGCGGCGGGCCACAACGCCGAGGCGAGCAGCATGCGAGGCGTCGGCACCCCCATCCCGAACAACCCCGCAGACACGAACAGCGCGAGCATGGTGATCCCCGAGTCGTTCGGCCAGGTCTGCAGGGCCAAGCCGTGGCCGGTGACCAGCAACGGCACCAGCGCCGGTGACCAGCCCCAGCGGTGGCGCACGAGCAGCGCGCCCACCCAGCCCGCGGTGAAGACCACCGCGACGGGATGGACCAGCCCGGCGACCGCCACGCCCTGGGCGAGGGCGATCACGCCCATCGCGGCGACGGCGAGATCGGTGAGGACGCGGGGCAGGCAGCGCAGACTCATGGCGCCGGGAGCCGAACCTCGACATGGAAGCGCCCCGCACGGGGTTCGACCGCGAGGTGGCCTCCGTACATGGCGACCCGCTCGCGCATGCCCACCAGCCCGTGCCCCCCGTGGGCGCCCCTCGACCTGCCCGCCCCGGCGGGCAGATCGTTGACCACGCGCAGCTGGATCTCGTCGACGCCGTAGTGCACGCCGACATCGGTGCGGACCAGCCCGGCGTGCTTGCGCGCGTTGGTCAGTGCCTCCTGGAGCAGCCGGTACAGGGCAAGGTCGAGCCCGGCCGGCAGCGGGCGGGGCTCGCCCTCGACCGACAGGTGGGCGTCGAGTCCCGCATCGCGCATCTGCGTCACGAGGCCCTCGACGTCGGTCAGCCCGCGGATCGGCTGCTCCTCGGGACCGAGCAGGCCGACGAGCCGGTCGAGCTCGTCCAGGGCCGTGGTGGTGGCCTCCTCCACGGCGGTGACCGACGCGAGCGCCTGCTCCGGGTCGTGGGCCAGCTGCAGCCGGGCCGCGCCGGCCTGCACGGTCATGACGCTCACGCTGTGGGCCACGATGTCGTGCAGCTCCCGGGCGATGCGGGCGCGCTCGTCGGCTGCCGCCGCCTCGAGGGAGGACTCGCGGGTGCGCTCGAGCTCCTTGAGATGCCCCCGAACCAGCGCGGTCTCACCCTGGTTCCGGTGGTGCACGACGCCGGCAGCGAAGGATCCGAGGAGCAGGAGGGTCACCGTCGCGGCATCCCCTGCAGGTCCCACCGCCGCGACGACGGGCCCTGCGGCTGGCAGCCCCACGAGGGCACGCGCCGGCGGGTTGCCGGCCGCCAACATCCAGACCGCGGTGACCGCGAGGAGCAGCTCCCCGCCGGTGTCGTGGGACATCGCCGGGACGGCGAGCGTCGTCGCGCCGACCAGGACCAGAGCGGCCAGCGGGGCCAGGAGGGGCAACCGCCGGCGTGCCAGCAACGGCAGGCCCCACGTCGCGGCGACCGCGATGACCCCGGGCTCCCGGCCGAGCACCGCGCGCTCCGCGACCGCGGTGAGGATCAGCACACCGACGAACAGGTCGCCGCCGAGGACGACGACCGCGCCGCGCACCCGCTCGACGATGGCCATCGGCCGAGGGTAGCCGGCGCGGGGGCCCGCGGTCCTGGTATGGGGGCCTTCCCTGCCCTGTGCCATCCTGCCCTGTGCCATGCGACCGACCCTAGAGGGCGTGCGTGGCGACCACGTCCCCACGCGGGTGGAGCCGGATCAACCCCTGGGTGGAGATGGATCAACCCGGGCGCGGACGGCACAGGCGGGCGGGCGTCCTAGCGTCAGGCTCCGGGAGTCGCGGCACGCCGCGGCCCCTCGAAGCGGCTCCGGCGGGGCCGCCCATCCGTCGACCAAAGGAACCCACCATGTTGTGCCGTGGCACCTTTCCGCTGTCCACCTGCATCGTCGCGCTGCTCATGGCGCTGGGACTCGTCGCTTGCGGCGGCGAGGACGAGGCGGCACCACCGGATGACACCGCCGGGCCCGACACCGAGGTCGCCGCCACCGACGCGTTCTGCGAGGCCGCCCTGGGACTGGGCTCGCCCGGTGAGCCCGAGGTCGACCCGGAGACGGCGACCGAGGAGGAGATGGCGGCCGCCCAACAGGTCTTCGCCGAGGAGCGACTACGGCCGATCGTGGCCGACCTGGGGGCCAGCGGTCCCGACGCGGTGCAGGACCACGTGGCGACCCTCGAGCAGGCCCTCGACGAGGCGGACGACGGCGACCTCGACGCCTTCTTCGGCGGGGAGGGCGGCGAGGCACGCAACGCCATCGCGCAGGAGGCGGCAGGGCGCTGCGGCTGGACGTCGCTCGACGTCACTACGGTCGACTACGACTTCGAGGGCGTGCCCGCGACCCTCGACGCCGGTCCCGCCATCATCTCCCTGGCCAACGCCGGCGACGAGGGACACGAGATGATCATCTTCCGCCGTCACGACGGCGTGGACGAGGAGTGGGAGCAGATCGTCGCCCTCGACGAGGAGGAGGCCATGCAGCGCGCCGAGTTCGTCGCGGCCGGCTTCGCGCCCGCCGGGCAGGAGAGCTCCACCGCCGCCGACTTCGAGCCCGGCGACTACGCGATGGTCTGCTTCATCCCGGTCGGCACCGATGCCAGCGGCACCGAGACGGGCGACGGGCCGCCCCACTTCGAGGAGGGGATGCTGACCACGTTCAGCGTGCGCTGACCCCCGGTTCGGGGGTCACGAGAACCCTGTGGATTTCGCCGCCACGTGGCCGACGGTGATCCGGCAACTTCACGAACGACGGCCGAGTGTCCAGTCCTTCGCTTCGCGGGTGGCCGTCAGTCCTTCCAGGATGATCGCGATGACGCGACGAGTTCGGGGTGTTCGTCACGGGCTGAGCTAGCCAGTTCCAGCTGCCGTGACGCCTGCGCCGGCGCCGGCGCCAGCGTCGAGGCGTGCGGCGACCCGTCGAGCGAGCTCCTCTTGCGGGGTTGTCATGGTTTCCTCGGCTTCTGTCCCGGTGGCAGGCTGCTGCAACGCCGCCTCCACCAGCTGAGGACCGCCGGCTGGAACGTCCGAGCCGGCGGTCGGCGTCACTGCGGGGCTTGGCCTGCCATGGCAGCGAGCAGGCGGACGGCGAACGAGGCGGTCTGATCGCGGCGCACGCCGGCGTGCGGGCGGAAGGTGCCGTCACCGTAACCTGCTGCCAGGCCATGCTCGACGGCGCCGTTGACCGCAGTGAAGTGCGTGTTGCTCGGGGGCGTCATCGAATTGCTGGGTTTGGCTCGTCGCCTGCGCGCCGGTGGCCTGCTCGACGGTGCGGAGGAGAAACGAGGCCATCTGGTCGCGGCGCACCCGCAACCCCGGACCGTAGGCGTCGGCGGGCAGACCGCCGGGGCCACCTTGCACAACACCCGCTGCGGCCAGCCGGTTGATGGCGTGGGCGTGGGGGGAGTCGTCGGGCACGTCGGTGAATCCCACGTCGCTCGCCTCGGGTAACTCGGCACCGGCGGCGTCGAGGGCGCCCGCTACGAACGAAGCCATCTGGTCACGGCGCACGTCCAGCGTCGGGCGGAAGGTGGCGTCGGCGAAGCCGTGCACGATCTGGTGGTGGACGGCGCAGTCGACGTTGGTGCGGTGGACCGGCGGGATCGCGCCGCGGTCGCTGAACGCCGCGTGGCCCACGTCGTACCACGCCGCCTGCGGGCAGACGCCGACGGCGGGACCGACGGCGTACCCCTGGCCGCCGGTGTGCAGGTCGCGGGCGTGCTCGCCTTGCAGGTCGGTCACCATCAGCCCGCTGCGCCCCTCCCCGTCCGGGTCCACCGGGTCGGCGCCGTCCGCCGGCGGGTCCTCGAAGACATCGTCTCGTGCGCTCAGGTAGAGGCGGTCGCCGGCGGCCGACCACACGGGGTTGACCAGCGTGCGCCCGGCGAACCCGATCTCGGTGAGCACCGCGCCGGTGGCGACGTCGACGACGTCCACGTCGAACGACCAGTGGGTCGTGGACCGCTCGACGAGGCGTTGCACCGCCAGGCGGGTGCCGTCAGGGCTCCACGAGTACGTCCTTGGCCGCGCGTCCTCGCCGCCGACCCGTCGGGCGCCGGTGCCGTCGGCGGACACGACGTAGACCCTCCAGGTCGAGAATCGCCCGCCGGCCAGGTCGGAGGCGGCGTAGGCCAGACGTGTGCCGTCGGGCGACCACGCGACGTCGCGCAGGCCAGGCTCGGACGCGACCGTGCGTTCCACCTCGCCGTCCACGGTCACGATGATGAGATGGTCGGGTTCCTCGAAGCCCGTGCTCCTGGGGGGGACTGCCGCGAGCCGCTGCCCGTCGGGCGCCCACGCGAACTGTGCGACCTGCGGGCGCACGACCCGGCCCTCCGAACCGTCGGCGGGAACGATCGCCAGCTCGTTGGGGTGGCCCGTCCCACCTCGCCGCGCAGGAACGCCACCCACTGCCCGTCGGGCGACCAGGCGGGGCTGGTGGCCACGTCGCCGCTCAGCTGACGCTCACCGCTGCCGTCCGCGCCGATGGCAAACAGACCCCCGTCCCTGCGCACGAACGCGATCTCCCGCCCGTCGGGCGACCACGCCGGGCTCTGGTCCCACTCGTGGTCGGTTAGCCGTCGTTCGCCGCCATTGGGGTCGCGCACGTACAGCCCGCACGCGTCCTGGGGGCACGCGTGATAGACCAGCGGCGGATCAACCTTGCCGGCAGGCTCACGGTGGCGGCGTGGGGCACGGGCGCCAGACCGAACCCGACAGTGAACGCGGCTAGGACGGCCGCCACCGACCGCGCGGACCGATGCACAGCGGTGTCAACCATGGACAGTCCCCTTTCGCGGGTGCTCGGCACCCCCTGTTGGGCGTCACAAAACAACTCCTATCTCGCCGGGGGTGGGTCTGCAACGACACCCCGGCAGGTTGTCCACAACCCATGACCCTTTCGGACCGGACGAGGACTCATGTCCTATGGGGACATCCAGGGCGCTGGTCCCTGTTGCTGGGACGCGCTTGCGACGTAGCGTCGCAGCACTGTTCCGACGAGGAAAGGCACATGGTGATGGAGCCACGAACGGAAACCTTGGATGGCCGCGACCGGACCTCGGCGCGGGAAGCGTTTTGGTGGGGCGGGCCGTCGATGGCTGTGGGCGGGGTCATGGTGGGCTTGTTCCCCCTGTTGCACCCGGCCCATGACGCGGCCGGCTACGCCAGCGCGGCGTGGGCGCCGGTTCACCTCTTGCCGCATGTGGGTCTCATCCTGATCATGGCCGGCCTTCCGCGGCTCGTGCTGAGGCATCGCGTCGGCGGTGGGCGACTGCTGCGCGTCGGCACGGCCGTCGCCTACGTGGGCATGGCCCTGACGCTGGCCCAGGCGATGGTTGAGGCGTTCGTCTTCCCGCTGTGGGCCGTCGACGCGCCGGAGCGGCTGACGAGTCCACCGCCGGTGGGTGCGGGTGTGTTCATGGGGGTCGGCAGCCTGGCGTTCCTGCTGGGATTCGTGCTGCTCGGCATCGCGATCGCTCGCACACGGGCGCTGCCGACCTACGCCGGCGTGCTTGTGGCGCTGGGCGGGCCAGCGTTCGGGCTGGGGGGCGCTGGGCTGGGCCTCGCGCCGGTGTTCGTGACGGGCGGCTTGCTGCTGGGCGCAGGGCTGCTGTGGCTCGGTGTGGCCTTGAAGCCGTCTGTGCGCGAGGGGTAGCGCTCACGCCCGGACGTGGCCATGATCGTCGCGTGAGCATGGCGACAAGCGACACCGCCGATTCCGGGGCGCGCACCGACGCCGTGGCTTCGCGTGCGCCCCGGTCGGGGATGGCGTGGTGGCTCGCGGGGGCCTGTGTCGCGGCGACCGTTGTCCTGGCAGGAGCCGCCGGCGCGCTGGCAGCGGTCAACGGGATCGGGTGGCTGCGGGCGACGACGGACTTTCTCCTGCTGCAGGTCGTGCTGTCGGTCGTCTTCGCTGGAGTCGGCGCGCTTATCATCGCGCACCGACCGACGAACCGGGTGGGTTGGTTGCTGTGCGCCGCGGCGGTCGGCATGGCCGTGCCCGCTCTGACTGGCCAGTACGCACGTCTGGCGCTGGTGACCTACCCGGGAGCGGTGCCGGGCGGACGGATCGCTGCGTGGCTCAGCCTGTGGACGTGGGTGCCGGGCTTCACCCTGGTACTGGTCGGACTGCCCTTGCTGTTCCCCGACGGCCGGCCGCCGTCAGTGCGCTGGCATGCGGTGGGCTGGGCCGGCGCGGCGGGCGCCGTGCTCGTCCTCGCCGCGCAGGCCCTCGCGCCGGGTGCCGCGTCCAACCTCCCACAGGTGGGCAACCCGTTCGCGGTGGCCGAGATCGCCCCCGTCCTGCAGGTCGTGTCGATCGTCGGCTGGGTGATGCTGCTGGCCGCCGTCACCGCGGCGCTGGCATCCGTGGTCGTGCGCTACCGACGGGCTGGCGAGGCCCAACGGCGCCCGCTCAAATGGTTCGCCTACGCGGCCATGTTCGTGCTCCTCGCCGAGGTCGGCGGTCCCGCACTCACGTTGCTGCTGGCGCCGGGCTTGGACGTCCGCGCCGTGGTTGCCGTGGGGGAGACTGTGACCGCGCCGCTGCTCGCGGTCGCCGTCGGCGTGGCGATCCTGCGCGACCGGTTGTATGACATCGACGTTCTGCTCAGCCGCACGCTGGTGTATGCGGTGCTCACCGCGGCTGTCGTCGGCCTCTACGTGCTCGTCGTGGGCTACTTCGGTGCCGCGTTCCAACTGCGGGGGGACGCCATCTCCCTCGTCGCGGCGGGGGTCGTGGCGGTGGCTTTCCAGCCTTTGCGCGAGCGGGTGCAACGGGGGGTCAACCGGCTCGTGTACGGCCAGCGTGACGAGCCGTACGCCGCCCTTGCGCGGCTGGGACAACGGCTGGAGTCCACGCTCGCGCCCGACACGGTCCTGCCCACGATCGCCGCGACGGTGCGTGAGTCACTGCGGCTGCCCTACGTCGCGATCACCATGCCCGACGCCGCGCCGGTGGAGTCCGGCACGCCACGGCCGGTGGAACTGCGCATACCGCTGGTGGCGCAACGCCGACAGATCGGGGAGTTGGCGCTTGCGGCACGCAGCCCCGGTGAAGCGTTCGGCGACGCCGACCAGCGACTCCTCGCCGACTTCGCGCGCCAGGCCGGCATCGCCGCCCACGCCGTACGACTGACCGCCGACCTCCAGCGTGCTCGCGAACGGCTGGTGGCAACCCGTGAAGAGGAGCGCCGTCGCTTGCGTCGCGACCTCCACGACGGGCTCGGCTCGCAACTGGCCAGCCACACGCTCACCCTCGACGCGGCGCGGCGGGCCATGGGCCGTGACGTCCGCGCTGCCGACCGGCTGCTGGACGACCTGCGTGCCCAGACAGAAGCAGCCGTCGCCGACATCCGCCGACTGATCGGCGATTTGCGGCCGGCCACGCTGGACGACCTCGGCCTGGACGGCGCGCTGCGCGAGCTCGCCGATCGCTACGAGGTGGGCGGCCTGCAGGTCCACTTCGAGGCGTGCGGACCGCTGTCCCCGCTGCCCGCTGCTGTCGAGGTCGCCGCCTACCGCATCGCCCAGGAGGCGCTGACCAACGTCGCCCGGCATGCCGACGCTCACCGCTGCACCGTGCACGTCACGGTGCGCGACGACGTCTTGACCCTCACGATCCGTGACGACGGTCAGGGAGTGTCCGGCGGCCACGTCGACGGGCTCGGACTGGCGTCGATGACCGAGCGCGCCAGCGAGCTCGGCGGAAGCTGCACCGTCCAGGCACCAGCGAGCGGCGGCACCGACGTGCGCGCCGTCATCCCACTCGAGCAGGAGAGCCTGCATGGACCCGACCCGCGTCCTCATCGTTGACGACCATCCGCTGATTCGCTCCGGCCTGCGGGTGCTCCTGGCCGAAGAGCCGTCGGTTGTACTCGTCGGCGAGGCCGCGACCGGCGAGCAGGCCATCGCCGCTGCTGCGGCCCTGGAACCCGACATCGTGCTCATGGACCTCAACCTCCCAGACATAGACGGCGTGCAAGCCACCCGCCAGATCCTCGAGGAGCATCCGCACTCCAAGGTGGTCGTGCTGACCATGCTGGAGGACGATGACTCCCTGCGCGCCGCGCTGCGGGCAGGCGCACGCGGCTACCTGCTCAAAGGCGCAGGCGGGGACGAGACCGTGCGGGCAATCCTCAGCGTGGCCGCGGGAGATGCCGTCTTCAGCGCTCCGGTTGCTGACCGGGTCCTTGACGCGGCCGCACCGCCACCTCCCGCGGCCACGGTCCGCGCGACGTTCCCCGAGCTGACCGACCGAGAGCACGACGTCCTCGTGCTGGTCGCTCAGGGCTGTAGTAACAGCGCCATCGCCGAGGCGCTGTTCCTGCAACCCAAGACCGTTCGGAACTACGTGTCCTCAGTCCTTGCAAAACTCAACGCCGAAGACCGCATCGAAGCGCTCCTACTCGCCCGCGAAGCTGGCCTCGGGCAGGAGTAGCAGTTCATGGCCACTGGCAAAAGCGCAGCGCCACGCCTCGTCCCCGCTCCCCGGTATGACGACGACCCAAAGCCACCAGCATCGACTGCTACATTGACATGATGGTCACCCTCGCTGTTCATCTAG
>JBBDQS010000134.1 GCA_040905805.1 Egibacteraceae bacterium
CGGTTGTGCAGGTCCAGGGCGATGCGCTCGGCGTTGCCCGGGCTGCTTGCGTCGGAAGGGATCGGCTCCTCGGCGTAGAACGTGACCCTCAGCACCAAGAAACTCGGGTTGCCGACCCGATCGGGGGATCCGACCGGACAGGGCTGACGGGCCGCCCCCTCGTCATCGCTCCTCCCACTGCTGCGTCCCGAAGTCGGTGTTGCCGATGAACTCCAGGGACTCGTCGTAGTGGAAGTGCCATTGGCCGACGCCGTCGATGGAGTCGCACACCATTGCCCCGTAGATGTCCGCGGCGGTCCCCGCCGTGGACAGGGAACCGGACCCACCGCAGTTCGCACCCGGGGCGTGGATAGCCCCGCCGAAGCGCGCGTCATTGCCCACGTGGAAGGCCGCCGGTGGGTCGCTGTCCAGACGCCGCTGGAGGAAGACCTGCAGCGCACCGGACCGGGGCGGGGGAAAGGCCCCCGGGTCGGTCGGGAAGGGCCGGTTGCAGGCTACGCAGTTGAGGCGGCGCGTGGTCTCGATCTCGACGTTGCCCGTGACGTAGAGGGTGACGGCGTCGTCGGGGTTGGCCATGTCAGCACGCGGCGTCCATTCCTCCGTCGTGGTGGGGATATCGGTCCCCGTCAAGTGGGTGGCGGTCTGTGGCGCCACGATCGTGGTATCCACCGAGATCCGCACCGACCGGAAGCAGTAGTAGTTCGCCTCTTCCGGGGCCGCGCCCAGGCCGACCCCGACGAACGGATTGGGCTGCCCGGTCGGCAGCGTTGCCGGCTCCATCCGAAACGGTTGCAGGGCCGCAACGGTGCGCACGGTCACGGGCGTGGTCCCCGCCGTGACGTGCACGCCGGCGCTGTCGATGACCAGCGCCGGGTAGGGCCCAGACCCACACGCGTTCAAGGCCGTGCGCAGCTCCGGCGGGCCGGGGGCGATCGTCCGTGGTTGCGCGGATCCCTGCAGGTAGGGCCCCTCGACCGATCCCACCGGGTTGGTCTGAGCCCAGGTGGAGCAAACGCTCTGTTCCGTGTCCAGGCCGATGCGGCCCTGGCCGCTGCACTGGCTGGCGGGATCGCTGGTGCCCGCGGCAGCGAGGTTGAACATCTGCAATCCGTCCAGGACCGAGGAGCTGCCGCCCGTCTCCACCGGGCCGTTGGAGCCGACCCACCCGGCTCGGCCGGGTCCGGGCCAGCGCTCCGGACGGTCTCCCCGTCCGCTGTCGTAGCTGTCGGCCACGTTGTTGTTGCCGAAGTTGGCGATGCTGTCGGCGAAGGCGGCGGCGAAGAAGCGCCGGCCCTCCTCCACGATCACGCGCAGCCGCCGCTGCACGCCGTTGCGCTCGCCGACCGCCGTGACCTCCCAGCTGCGCGTGTGGCCCAGGCGCTGGGCGTACCACTGGTAGCGGCCCGTCTCGGCGGACCCGCCGGCGATGCACCACGACACCCCGAGCAGCGGGCAGGACTCCTGCACGCCGGTGAGGGTGCTGCCCTCCACCGGCATGCGCGCCTCCGCCGACGTCGACGCGCGCAGCCGGAACTGCGCCTGCTCGACGGCCGCGTCGGCGGCGTACAGCACGGTGGTGAAGTCACTGTCGTGGCGGGCCTGGCGCTGCGCCGACACCGTCGTCGCCAGCATCACGCTGACGAGGCCGGAGATGACGATGATGACGAGCAGGCCCAGGGGGATCGAGCCCCGCTCGGCAGCGGCCGTGGCGAGCGGTCGAGTCTGCGATCTGTCGTCTACGACATCGGCACTCATGAATACAGAACCTTGGAGTCGATAGCTCGGGGGGTGCCTTCTGCATCGGTCGCACCCCGGGTGTGCCTGTAGGTATAAACCGCATGAATGAGAAAAATGGCTCATCCGGGGGAGGGTGCCTTCCCCCAGCCGGGGGGCAGTGCGGGACACACCTCAAGCTAGCCACGATACGTAGGCTTTTTCCTGGTTGTCCGCGCCTTACGACTAGACTCAGGCACCTATGGATGAACGTGAAGCCGCCCGACCCGGGATCATCCGCATCGTCATCGCCGAGGACCACGGCTTGGTCGCTGAAGGCTTGTCCACGATGCTGTCCCTCGAGGGGGACATGGAGATCGTCGACATGGTCGCCTCGGGGGAGGCGTTGGTGGAGTCGGTGGAGCACCACCGTCCCGACGTGGCACTGGTCGACGTGAAGCTGGTCGGCATGGACGGGTTGACCGCGGTGCAGCACATCCACCAGCGCGGTGGCCCCACGCGGATGATGGCGCTGACCATGTCCACCGACCAGGCCACCGTCAGCCGCGCGGTCGCCGCAGGCGTCGTGGGATACCTGCCCAAGAACGTCCGCCGGGAGGAGCTCGTCCAGGCGGTGCGCGCGGTCGCTGGCGGGAAGGGCTTCTTGCATCCCGATGTCACCCGCCCGTTCCTCGACCGGGCGGGGCCCACCGGCGACCCGGGTCTCACACCGCTGTCAAAGCGGGAGCAGGAGGTCCTCGAGCAGCTGGCGGCCGGCCGGTCGACACGGGAGATCGCCGAGGTGCTGGGTCTGGGCGATGAGACGGTCAAGAGCCACCTCTCGCGGATCTACGCCAAGCTCAAAGCCAACGACCGGGTCCAGGCCGTCGTGACCGCGATGCGCCATGGGCTGGTCCGCTAGGCGCGGCTACAGTTTCTCCCGGGTTGGGTCGAAGCCTTCAGGCATGCCAACCTCTGAGACCGCGACCGCCCATGCCCGCAAATCGACCACCGTGGTCGTCGTGGACGACCACCATGCGATCCGCTCGGCCCTCTGCATGATGCTCGACGGGCTCCCTGACGTCGCCGTCGTCGGGCAGGGAGCGTCGGTGGTGCAAGCCGGCAAGGTGATCGAAGCGCATGACCCCGACGTGGTGCTCCTCGACCTGCGCCTGCACGGCGAAGACGGCCTGGAGGTGGCCAGAGCACTGCGCGATCGCGCGGCGCGCACCAAGGTCCTGGTCCTGAGCGCGTCCGACGGGCTCGACGACCTGCGCGCCGCCCTCGACGCCGGCGCGAACGGGTTCCTGAGCAAGAGCGCGCCCATGCCCGTGCTGGTGGACGGCGTCCGCCGCACCGCTGCGGGACAGCAGGTCATCAGCGCCGAGCTCGTGTACGCCCTGTCGGGGCGCGTCGCGGCCCCCGCGGCGACCCCTCGCCGGTCATCGCGGCACCGTCGCCAGCCTTCTGGGTAGAGGCAGCGTGAGCCCACAGTAGCGGCCGGACCCATTGACGATGCCGGCATGCGAGGTCCATGATCGTCCTGTTTGCCCGGTGGTCGTGCCATCTGGTGCAGGTCCGAGCGGCGCGCCGTGATCATTCCCGAGGCGCCCGTGCCTCGTCGTAAACCTTCGTCGTAATCCTGGAGCGTCGTGTCGCTATCTCGGCTTCTGGCCAACCGTCCCCTCGTCGCGGTCTTCGTCGGCGCGGTGGTCATCGTGGGCCTGGTCGTGGGGTCGGGTTACCACGCGGGGCAGCTGATGGATCGTCGTGCGGTCGTTGACGGGCTCGTGCGCAGCATCAACGACGACACCATGGAGTCGCACCTGTGGCTGAAGGAGCATCTGGCGGGCGACGACCAGAGGCTGCCGGGCGGCACCGGCCAGCACCTCGCCGGCGCGCTGGGGGCGTGCACGACCCTGCGTGTCGGCGGTCGGGTGGCCGGGCAGCGAGTCGAGCCCCTTCACGACGACGCCCAACCGTCGGTCGCGGCGTTGTGCGACCGGCTGGTGGCCCTCCAGGAGCTCACCGACCGCCTGATCGCCGACCCCGCCCCCCACGGTGTCGAGTCGGACCTTCACGGTGACTACGACGCGCTCTCCAACGAGACCTTGGCCGCGGCCGACCGTGTGGCCGACGCCGTCGCCGAACTGGTCCAGGCACGGCGTGCGGAGCTGGCCGGACTGTCCGCGGCGCTTGTCGCTGCGGTCCTGGCAACATTTTTCCTCATGACTGTCATCGTGTCCCGCCACGCACGCCAGCTGCAGCAAGCCGGCCGCCGCCAGGCCGAGAGCGAAGCCTGGTTTCGCACCCTCGTGCACGGCACCAGCGACCTGATCGTCGTGCTCGACGCCGGCGGCACCCTGCTGTACGCCAACCCTGTGGCGGAGGATGTCCTGGGATGCTCACCGGCCGAGGAGGCCGGCCGGGACCTGTTCGCGCATGTGCATCCCGACGACCGCGACCGCACGGCGAAGGAGTTCGCCCAGTGGTCGCGCCAGCCTGGGACCGCGCACCCGTGGGTGTTGCGTCTCGAAAGCGCCGAGGGGGGGTGGCGAACGCTCGAGGCGATCGTGACCAACTTCCTGGATGACCCGGCGGTCGCCGGTGTGGTGGTCAACGCCCGCGACGTCACCGAGACCCAGGCGAGCCGCCGCGCCCTGGATGCCAGCGAGTCGTTGCTGCGCGAGGCGCAACGGATCTCCCACGTCGGGCACTGGCAGTGGGATGTCGCCAGCCACCGGCTCGATTGGCTCGCCGCGGAGATCTACGCCATCCACGGCATCGCACCCGATCAGTGGCGCCAGACGAGCGAGGCGTACTACGACTTCCTCCCCCTCGAGGACCACGACCTGCTGCGCGCCTCGGTGGAGGAGTCCCTCACCACCGGCTCGTCCACGGTGACCCACCGCATCGTGCGGCCCGACGGCACGATTCGCCACGTACGCCACCAGAGCGAGCTGGTGCGCGGCGCGACGGGTGCACCCCAGCGGCTGGTGGGCACCTGCCAGGACGTCACCGAGCAGGAGGAGCTGGCACGCGCGCTCGACGAGCGCGTCAAGGAGCTGACCTGCCTGGCTGCGGTGCGTCACGTCGTGCAGGAGGTGGACGACGCCGCGGACGTGTGCGCGGCCGCTGCTGCGGCACTCGCCCTGGCGGTCCAGCATCCCGATGTGGTGGTGGCCACCGTGGACCTCGACGGGCGGACGTACGGCACCGGGGAGCAGCCAGGTGCCGGCGAGCAGCTGGCCGCTGCGATCGTGGTCGACGGCGCTGAGCGGGGACGGGTTCGAGTCGGCTACCCGTGCGACGGTGCGGCGTTCCTGCCTGAGGAGCACGACCTGATCCAGTCGGTGGCGGCCACGCTCGCCCTGTGGTTGCAACGACACGAGTCCGCCGCGGCGCTGGTGGACAGCGAGGCGCGGTTCCGCCGACTGGTCGACAACGTCCCCGATGTGGTCTTCCGCTACCGGCTCGGCGACGGCGAGGGCATGGAGTACATCAGCCCGTCCGTGGAAGCGCTGACGGGCTACACCGTCGGGGAGTTCCTGGACGATCCCCACCTCGTACGCCAGATCCTCGTCGATGCCGACGCAGCAATGGACCGGGACAGCGCGCAGGACTCCGCGGGCAAGGACAACAGCGGAGCCGTCCAGGTCGTCGCACGCGACGGATCGGTGCGGTGGCTGGACTACCACGTCGTGCCGGTCGAGGACGAGGAGGGCATCCTCGTCGCGGTCGAAGGCATCGCCCGCGACGTGACCGAGCGAACGATCGCGGACCAGGCGCTGCAGCAGCGCGCACGTGAGCATGCCGCTCTGGCCCGCTTCGGGGAAGCGGCACTGACCTGCGAGGAGATGGCTGACTTGTTCGACCTCGCCGCCACGGTGGTCAAGGAGACGTTGCCGGTGGACGCCGTGGGCGTGACCGAGCTGCGCCCGGACACCGGCGAGCTGGTGGTGTCCAGCGGGATCGGCTGGCCCCCGGGGGTCGTCGGGACGATGCGCCTGCCCGCCGACGCCGGGTCGCTGGCGTCGGCAGCGATCGCCACGCACGCACCCGTGGTCGTGGCCGACCTCGCGGACGCCACCACCCCTGCGGCGCCGTTGCTCGCCGCACAGGGCATGGTCAGCGGCATGAGCGTCGTGATCGGGGGCAGAGGCGGCCCCTACGGGACGCTGGGCGCCTTCAGCGCCCGCCCGCAGGAGTACCCGGATGCTCAGGTGCGGTTCCTGCAGACCCTTGCCCACCTCCTCGGTGCCGCCATCGAGCGGACGACCGCGCAATCCGCCCTGACGCGCAGCGAGCGGGAGTTCCGCACGCTGACCGAGCAGATGCCCGACATCGTCGCCCGCTACGGCGACGACCATCGATGCCGCTACGTCAACCCTTCCATGGAGGCGGTCCTCGGGATATCGCCGTCCGAGATGATCGGCAGGACCAACCGTGAGCTGGGGATGCCCGCGCTCTCCATCGCGGTCTGGGAGGACGCCTACGACCGGGTGTTCGCCACTGGCGAGCCGGCCACCGTCGAGGGCGCGTACCCCGGCGTGGGGGGTCTCACCCGCCTGCAGTCGTTGCTGATCCCCGAGTTCGATCAGCTGGGCGCCGTGTGTGCGGTGATCAGCGTCAGCCGCGACATCACCGAGCTGCGCCGAGCCGAGGAGGAGCGCCGTGAGGGCCTGAGCCGCATCGTGGCCGCGCAGGAGGCGGAGCGCGGGCGTATCGGCGAGGACATCCACGACGACTCGATCCAGGTGATGACCGCAGTCGGGATGCGCCTGGAAGTGCTCAAGCTGCACGTGACCGAGCCCGAGGCGCTTGACCTGTTGGGGCGGCTCGAGGAGACCGTCCGCCACTCCATCGACCGGCTGCGCACGCTCATGTTCGAGCTGCGGCCCCCCGAGCTCGACCGTGACGGGCTGCCCGCGACCCTGTCGTTGTACCTGGAGGCCACCGCCACCGACGGCCTGCCCCGGTGGGAGGTGGTGGACCACTGCACCCGTGAGCTCCCAGGCGAGACCCTGGTCGTGCTGTACCGCATCGCGGTGGAGGCGATCGTCAACGTGCGCAAGCACGCCCAGGCGTCGTTGCTCACGGTCACCCTCGACGACGTCGATGGCGGCGTGCGCCTGCAGGTCCGCGACGACGGGCTAGGCTTCGACACCGCCGGGCTCGCCGAGATCGGCCCGCACCATGTCGGCACGGCCACCATGCGCGGGCGCGCAGGCGCGGCCGACGGCACCGTGGACATCCACAGCGTCCCGGGCGAGGGCACCGTGGTGTCCGCGTGGCTGCCGTGCCCACCCGCCTCCCCGGTCGCGTCGTGACACCGATCCGCGTGGTCGTCGCCGACGACCAGCCCCTCGTGCGCGCCGCGCTCGTCGACCTGCTCGCTGCTGATCCCGGCATCGACGTGGTCGGGACCGCCAGCAACGCCCCCGAGGCGATCGCCCGATGCGCGATGTTGGTGCCCGACGTGGTGCTCATGGACGTCAAGATGCCCGGCGGTGGGGGACTCAAGGCCACCAGGGAGATCTGCCGGAGTCGCCCCCAGACGCGGATCGTGGCCTTCTCCGCCCACCGGGACCGGTCAACCGTCCAGGAGATGCTCGGCGCCGGCGCGGTCGACTACGTGACCAAGGGCTCACCACCGGCGGAAATCGTCGCTGCGGTCCACAAGGCGTTCCGCGGCTCAGACCCCGCATAGCCTGCAGGTTGGACAGCGGACGCGATGCTCAGGAGAACCAGCCGGCACAGTGAGGGGCGCATGAAGATCGCGATGGTCGGACTCGGCAAGATGGGCGCGAACATGGCCCAGCGGCTGCGCGGCTTCGGCCACGAGGTCGTGGGCTATGACCGCGACCCGGGCAAGGCCGACGTCGCGTCGTTGCCGGAGGCGGTGGCCGCCCTGGACGGGCAGCCACGCCGGGTCGTGTGGGTGATGGTCCCGGCGAGCGCGACGTCGGGTTCGTCGACGCGGGCGTGTCGGGTGGGGTGTGGGGCCTCGACGAGGGCTACTGCATCATGGCGGGGGGCAGCGAGACCGACATCAGCCACCTGCGCCCGGTGTTTCACGGGCTGGTCACCGAGGGCGGGTTCGCCCATGTCGGCCCGGTCGGTGCGGGCCACTTCACCTGGCTGTTGGACCGCAGGGCTGGAGGCAGACCCGGGGCTGGCGTCGGTCAGCGGCTACGCCACGCGGCCGTCATGAGCGGCCCCCGGTCGACGTGCACCAGCCTCGGCACGCAGGCGGCAACGCTCATCGGCCGGGGGAAGTCATGACCGAACCAGTCCTGTCCGTGCGGGGCTTGCGCACCGAGTTCGTCACCGACGAGGGCGTCGTGCACGCGGTGAGCGGTGTCAGCTTCGACGTGTACCCGGGTGAGACGCTGGGCGTGGTCGGCGAGTCGGGGTCGGGCAAGTCGGTGAGCGTCTTGTCGATCCTGGGCCTGGTCCCGCAGCCACCGGGGCGTATCGTCGGAGGCCAGGCGGTCTACGAGGGTCGGGACCTGCTCGGGCTGCGCGACCGGGAACTGCGGCAGATCAGGGGCAAGGACATCGCCATGGTGTTCCAGGATCCGACGACGTCGCTGAACCCGGTCCTACGGGTGGGGGTGCAGATCGCCGAGGCTGTTCGGGTCCACAGCCGGGGTGCGTCCGGGAAGGCCGCGTGGGCGCGCTCGGTGGAGCTGCTGGGGATGGTGGGTGTGCCCGATGCCGCCCGGCGTGCGAGCGCCTACCCCCATGAGTTCTCCGGTGGGATGCGCCAGCGGGCGATGATCGCCATGGCGATCGCCAACGAGCCGAAGGTGCTCATCGCCGACGAGCCCACCACGGCGCTGGATGTCACGATCCAGGCGCAGGTCCTGGACGTGCTGGCGGTCGCGCAGCGGGAGACGAACGCGGCGACGATCCTGATCACCCACGACCTGGGCATCATCGCGGAGATGGCTGACCGTGTCGCCGTCATGTATGCCGGCAAGGTCGTCGAGGTGGCCGATGTCCACGCGATCTTCCACCAGCCACGCCATCCCTACACCCTGGGTCTGATGGCGAGCCTTCCCCGCCTGGAGACCGACCTCGAGCGTCTCTGCCCCATCCCGGGTCAGCCCCCGAGCCTCATCGAGCTGCCGTCGGGGTGCTCCTTTCATCCCCGCTGCCGGGTCTACCGGGGGCGTGATCGCTGCCGGGAGGAGGAGCCGCCGCTGCATGACACCGGCGGCGACCACCGCTCCGCGTGCCACTTCCACGACGAGGTCGCCGCCGAGATCGGCGCGGTGGAAGCCGAGATCGGCGCCAGCCTCACCGGCGACGGGTCGTGACGACCCCGGCAACTGCCCACGACGGGCAGACGCCCGGCGCGCTGCACGAGCGCGCCGCGAAGGGTGAGGAGGTCCTGCGCGTCGAACGGCTCGTCAAGCACTTCCCCGTCTCCAAGGGCCTGCTGCACCGACAGGCCGGCGTGATCAGGGCCGTGGACGGGGTGAGCTTCAGCCTGGCCGCCGGTGAGACTCTGGGCCTGGTCGGCGAGTCGGGCTGCGGCAAGTCCACCACCGGGCGCACCATCATGCGCTTGCTCGATCCGACCAGCGGGCAGGTGTGGTTCAAGGGCCACGAGATCACCGCGTACAGCCGCCGGCGGATGCACGCGGTCCGCCGCGAGATCCAGATCGTCTTCCAGGACCCCTACGCGTCGCTGAACCCGCGCATGACCGTGCGCAGCATCGTCGCCGAGCCGCTGCGCGTCCACGGCCGACACCGGGGCGCGCAGGGCCGCGCCCGGGTCGCCGAGCTGCTTGAGCTCGTCGGTCTCAACCCCGAGCACGGCAACCGCTTCCCCCACGAGTTCTCCGGCGGTCAGCGACAACGCATCGGCATCGCCCGTGCCCTGGCCCTCAACCCGCAGGTGCTCGTCCTCGACGAGCCGGTCAGCGCGCTGGACATGTCCATCCAGGCCCAGGTCATCAACCTGCTCCAGCAGCTGCAGGCCGACCTCGGCGTGGCCTTCCTGTTCATCGCCCACGACCTGTCCGTCGTGCGCCACGTCTGCGACCGCGTCGCGGTCATGTACCTGGGACGCATCGTGGAGACCGGCACCCGCGCCCAGATCTACACCGAGCCGACCCATCCCTACACCCAGGCGCTGCTGTCTGCCGTGCCGATCACCGACCCCTCCCGGCGCGGCACGCGCGAGCGCATCGTCTTGCGTGGCGACCCGCCGAGCCCCGCAGACCCCCCGTCGGGCTGCAACTTCCGCACCCGCTGCTTCAAAGCCGACGACACGTGCGCAGCCGAGGACCCGGCCCTGACGGACCGCTTCGGCCACGGCCATCCCAGCGCGTGCCACTACGCCGACGTCCGACCCATCCTCGGGTGAGGACGCAACTTGTCAGTGGACTGCACCCTTGGTTAACTCGGGCTTCCAGCCCGTTACTGGGTTGTGAACGCCAGGCTTTCGACATGGGGGATCGCACATGGTTCAGCTACAGCGCTTCGCAGCACTGCTGCTCGTCGGCGCAATGGGTTTCGCGCTGACGGCGTGCGACACGGACGACGAGGGGTCCGACGAGCAAGTCGACGAGGAGGTCGACACCACCCAGGAGGACGACGAGGACGACGAACCCCGGCACGGTGGGACGCTGCGGGTGGCGTTGTCGAGCGACCCCGGACTGCTCAACCCGGCGGCGACGACCTCGGGGGCGGTGCACTTCGCCACCCACCTGATGTTCAACGGCCTGGTCGACCTCGACGAGAACCTGGAGCCGGTACCCGAGCTGGCCGAGGAGTGGGACGTCGAGGAGGACGGAGCGCTGTACCGCTTCCATCTGCGCGACGACGTCGTCTGGCACGACGGCGAGCCGTTCACCTCCGAGGACGTGCGGTTCTCGTTCGAGGAGGTGCTGCTCGACCTGCACTCCCGCACTGCTGCGTCGGTGGGCGGGGCGCTGGACCGCATCGAGACCCCCGACGACCACACCGTGGAGTTCCACTTCGACGAACCCTACGCGCCCCTGCTCCAGCAGCTCGACGTCGGCGAGGCCGCGATCGTGCCCCAGCACGTCTTCGAAGGGGCGGACAGCATCGAGGAGCATCCGGGAAGCACCGAGGAGCCGGTCGGCACCGGGCCGTTCCGGTTCGTGTCCTACGAGCCGGACTCCGAGATCATCCTCGAGCGCAACCCGGACTACTTCGAAGAGGACCTTCCGTATCTCGATGAGGTGCTCATGCGCATCATCCCCGAGGACGCGAGCCAGGTCGCCGCGCTCGAAGCCGGCGAGATCGACTATCTCGCCCGCGTGCCGAACGCCGACCGCGACCGGCTGGCCGATGACCCCAACATCGAGATCCTCGAGACGTTTCGCGGCGCCGGCGCGGTGAACTGCCCGATGACGATGACGTTCAACCTCGACCGTCCGACGCTGCAAGACGTCGACGTGCGCCGCGCCATCGCCTACGCGATCGACCGCGAGGCGGTCGTCGACCAGGTGCTGTTCGGCCACGGGCTGGTGCCTGAGGCCCCGCTGCACAGCGGGATGACGTGGGCCCACCCCGGCGACTTGGACCTGCCGGGCTACGACCCCGACCAGGCGGCGCAGCTCCTCGAGGATGCGGGCTGGGTCCTTGAGGACGGCGAGGACGTGCGCGTGGCGCAGGGCGTCGACGGTGTCGACGACGGTACCGCGCTCGAGATCTCCTTTTTGGCGTTCCCCACGTTCAGCGAGTACGGCGAGCTGCTGCGCTCGCAGTTGGCAGAGGTCGGCATCGACGTGACCGTCGAGGCGCTGGAGCCGCCGGCCTTCATCGAGCGGGTCTTCACCGAGCGCGACTTCGACACGAACATCATCTCGTTCTGCCAGGGCCCCGACCCCGAGGTCGGGGTGCGCCGCCAGATCGCCTCCGACCAGATCGGCGACACGCCGTTCTCCAACGCCGCCGGCTACGAGAACGAACGCGTCGATGAGCTGCTCGACGAGGGCCTGAGCACCGTCGGGACCGACGAGCGCGCCGAGATCTACCGGGAGATGCAGGAGATCCTCGTCGACGAGCTGCCCTACTACTGGATCACCGAGCCGATCTTCTCCGTCGCGCACACCGACCGGTGCGAGGGCTTCGTACCGTTCAACCAGTACGCCGAGGCGGCCTTCTGCGACGAAGAGTGACCTGTGACGTCAGCGGGGGTCGCCGTCGGTGAGCGGCGACCTCCGCTACGTCCTCCGGCGGCTCGCGCAGCTCCTGCCAGCAGTCGCCGGGATCCTGCTCATCACGTTCCTGATCGTCGAGCTGTCACCCGGCGATCCCGTGACCTCGCTGGCCGGCCAATCAGGCGACGCCGAGTACTACGCCCGGATGCGGGAGCGCTTCGGCCTCGACCAGCCCCTGCACGTGCGCCTGCGCACCTACGTCGCCAACGTGCTGCGCGGTGACCTGGGCACGTCCTACATCCACGGGCGCCCCGCCTTGGAGGTCGTGCTCGGCCGGCTGCCGGCCACGTTGCTGCTGGCCGGCACGAGCCTGGTGATCTCGAGCTTCGTCGGCGTCGCTCTCGGCGTGGCGGCCGCCATCCGGTCGGGCGGGCTGGTGGACACCGCCATCACCACCGTCAGCCTCGGGTTCTACGCCGCGCCGGTGTTCTGGGTCGGCCTGATGGCGATGATCGTGTTCTCGCTACGCCTGGATCTGTTCCCGGTGACCGGCATGTCCAGTCTGGGGGCGTCCGAGGGGGGCCTTGCCGGTGTGCTCGACATCGCCCATCACCTGGCGCTGCCTGCGCTGGTGCTGGCCTCGCAGGAGATCGCCGCGATCGCCCGGTTGACCCGCAGCGGGATGATCGAGCAGCTGCGCAGCGACCACGTGCGCACCGCGGTCGCCAAGGGCGCTCGGCGTCTGCGGGTGGTCACCCACCATGGGCTGCGGCTCGCGTTGCTGCCGGTGATCACCATCGTCGGCGCGCGGGTCGGCCATCTGCTGGCGGGCGCCATCGTGGTCGAGTTCGTCTTCAGCTGGCCGGGGATAGGCCGCCTGATGGTCACTGCGGTGGGCGATGGCAACACGCCGGTGCTGCTCAGCATCGTGCTGCTGGTCGCGGTGAGCGTGATCCTCGCGAACCTGATCACCGACCTCGCGTATGGCTGGCTGGACCCCCGGATCCGGCTCCGGGCGCGTTGACATGGGCCAGGCCACGGTGGCGCGCCACCGCCTGCTGCGCCGGATCCTGCGCTCGCCCGGCGGGATCTTCGCGGGCGCCCTGCTGGCCGGCGTGCTGGTCCTCGCGGTGTTCGCCGACGTGCTGGCACCCGCGGACCCCTTCGCGGCTCGTTTCGAGAGCCTCGCGCCACCCTCGCGGGCCCACTGGATGGGTACCGACCAGTTCGGCCGTGACGTGCTCAGCGGCGTGCTGTTCGGTATCCGCCAGTCATTGCTCATCGGCGTGACCAGCGGCGCGATCGCCATGGCGCTCGGGGTGACGGTGGGGCTGACCTCGGGCTACCGGGGCGGCTGGATCGACGACGTGCTGATGCGGCTGACCGAGCTGGTGCAGACGCTGCCGCTGTTCTTCGTGGCGATCCTGGTGATCGCCATGTACGGGGCCGGCAACATGCAGCTGATCCTCACCCTCGGGCTGATGATGTGGTCCTGGCTGGCCCGAGTGGTGCGTTCCGAGGTGCTGAGCTTGCGTGAGCGCGCCTACGTCGAGGCGGCCGTCGCCAGCGGCGCCTCCCACCTGCGCATCGCCGTTCGCGAGATCCTGCCGAACGCACTGCCCTCGGCGATCGTGATGCTCGGCCTGATCTTCGCGCAGGTGATCCTGATCGAGGCGAGCCTGGGATTCCTGGGGCTCGCCGATCCCGACACGATGAGCCTGGGCTCGCTCGCCAACCAGGGGCAGCGGCTGCTGCGGGTGGCCTGGTGGCTGCCCTTCTTCCCCGGCGTGGCCATCCTGGTTGCGGTGCTCGGGCTGAACCTGATGAGCGACGCGGTCAACGACGTCCTGGACACCCGTCACTGACCGGCGTGGGTGGCCCCCGTGCGGTCTGGGCGGGGATGCTGCTGGCACCGCGGCCAATCAGCCATCGGAGACGGCACCGCGCGGTGGGGCCGGCCGCTGATCGCCCTCGGCGCGGTCGAGCTCCGCGCGTGCCTGGTCGAGCAGGCGCAGCCGCAGCCGCACGCCCTCGACCAGTGTGCTGCCGTCGTCCACCCCGCCGGCGGCGCGAGCACCCCACAGCGCCGCAGCCTCCTCGAGTCCGGCGACTGCCTCGCCGACGCGTGCCAGCGGAGCGGAGCGGCTCGCCGGCGGGAGGGCCGCGACGGCGACCAGGTGCTCGTCCAAGGCCAGGGCGGCACGCTCCAAGTCGCGGCGCAGCTCCTCGGCCGGGCCAGCGACCGCCGGCTGGGTGCGCATGGCTCGGACCGCGTCGCGCAGGCGCCGGTGCAGCCGCGCCTCCGCAGAGTGCGCGCCCACCCAGGCGACGGGGGCGGACGATGCCGTCCCCGGCACCACCTCGTTGGCGCGTCGTCGACCCCTCCTCACCCCCACGGCGACGGCGGTCACCGCCCCGACCGCGACCAGCACAGCGAGCAGCAGCGCCGCGGCGAGCACCATCACCCGCCCGTCGAGCGGTAGATCAGCCAGGCGGCGACCACGACGATGAGGGCGACCAGCACCGCGAAGGCGATCTTGACCTTGCTGTAGGGACGGTCGCCGTGCACCTCGCCGGTGGCCCCGTTGATGACGACCTGGAAGGGCCGCCCGTCGAAGATGACGGTGAGCAGCCACAGGGGCAGCAGCAGGTGCGCGAACGCGAGGTTGCGGTAGTCGATCTTCTTGCTGGTGATGCGCTGGTGGTCCCCGCCGATGTCGCGGCGGATCGTCGACTCGATCTCCCGCTCCATCCGTTGCTCGGCTTCACCGAAGCACGCCTCGGCGTCCTGGTCGTAGGTCCGGCACAGGTGTCCGGCGACGTACTCCGGGGAGAAGGGGCGGATGCGATCCACCGGCCACGGCTCGAGGGCGGTGGCGTGGCCACGGTCCAACCCGTCGTTGGCGAGCACGGTGAGGTCCGCGAAGTCGTCGGCGACCTGTCCGCTGACGTTGCGCCAGCGGGTGCGTGTCTCGGTGCGCTTGTTGTCCCCGCTGCCCACGGTGACGGTGTAGTCGTCGCCGCGCTTTCCCCGGTAGCGCGTCGTGGTGTCGGCGTCGTAGCTGAAGTAGGCCGTGTAGACGCTCGCGAACGAACCGGCGCTGCTGTAGGTCTTGAACTCCCGGGGAGCGAACCAGCGGCTCTTCACCCACTTCTCCAGGGCCGCCTTCGCGGCCTTCTCGTCGACGCTGAAGGGCAGCACCCCGTCGACGGGCAGCCGGCTCGGCGCGTCATGGACATCGTCGCGCTGGATGGGCGTGGCGCAGTACGGACAGCGGGTCGCGGTCAGCGTGCCGGTGAAGGTGGTGTGGCCCCCGCAGTTCTGGCACACGACCTCCTTCTCCCCGCTGAGCTGCGGACCCGCCTCGGCGGCGCGCCGGCCCTGCTCGGCCACGGCCTGGCGGAAGTCGTGCTTGGGCCCGAGGGCCGCGTCCTGGGCCTGGCGCAGCTCCTGCACGTCACCGCAGTGCCCGCAGGTCAGCTGCTGGACACCGATGTCGAAGACCAGCTCTCCGCCACAGCGCGTGCACGGGTATGTGCGCGTCGCCTGGGTGCCGTGGTGCAGCGCGTGGGTCGCCTCCGGCTCGGACGCGAGCGGGCTGGAAGGCGGCGGCGGCACCCCGTCGGGGTCGAGGGGTGGGGGCGAGCCGGCGACGTCGCTCACGACGACGCTCCCTGATCCTCACCGGCTCCCGACGAGCCTGGCGAGGGCGGGGGCGTCGGGGGCGTCGGGGGCATCGGCGGCGGCACGGGCGGCGGTTGGCTGAACAGCGGGGCGAGGTCAGCCACCTGACCGGCCGGCGACCAGGCCGGCATCCCGGCCGCCCACACCATGGTCGCCGAGGTCAGCTGCCCGGAGCCCACTGCAGCCTGGAGCTGGGCGACCGAATACGGCCCGGACGGCTGGCCGCCGGACTCGACGTGGTACAGGACCTGGCCCGGTAGCGGTGGTGGGGCGGCAGCCGGTGCGGCCGCCGCCGGCGCGGGGGTGCCTTGCAGCGCACCGGCCATCTGGGCGCCGAGCGCCACGCCCAGCCCGGCTTGCATCCCCGCCCCGGCCACGCCGCCTTCGTTGCCTGCGGCGGCGAGCAGCGCATCGGCCGCCCGCACCTGCTGCAGGCGCTCGACGTCACCGACGTTGCGGACGTAGCCGCCCTCCTCGACACCCCGTGCCACCCCGCGCGTCATCGCCTGGGTGACCTCGTCGGGCAGGGAGATGTTCATCATGATGTCGGGGATGGCGAGCCCGAACTCGTCGTCCACCCGCTCGGCGACGAACTCCCGCAGCTTGCCCGACAGCTCGACCTGGCGGCCCTGCAGGTCGATCGCCCCCAGGCCCGTCTCGAGGATCATGTCGGAGAAGGCCAACGAGATGACCCGGCGCAGCAGCTCGGTGATCTCCTCGGTCTCGACGGAGCTGTCGGTGCCGATGACCTCCCGGAGGAAGATCTCGGGGTCCTCGATGCGCACGACGCAGAGGCCGTTGGCCCGCACCTGGACCATGCCGAAGTCGGGGTCGCGGATCGTGATCGGCTGGGGGGTCCCCCAGCGCAGGTCGGTCACCGGCCGGGTGTTGAGGAAGTACACCTCGCTGCGGAAGGGGCTGTTGAAGCCGTGCTTCCAGCCCTGCAGCGTCGAGAGGACCGGCAGGTTCTCGCTGGTGAGCTCGTAGGCCCCGGGCTCGAAGACGTCGGCGAGCTGGCCCCGGTAGACGAAGACCGCCCGCTGCCCTTCGCGCACGATCAGCTGGGCGCCGTGCTTGATCTCGTTCTGGTGACGGGCGAACCGCCATGCCAGCGTCGACCGGTTGTCATCGAGCCACTCGATGATGTCGACCAGCTCGCCCTTCAGCTTGCTGATGAGCCCCATCCCGCTGTCCTCCCGCCGATAGCGACCGCCGCCTGTGGTCCCACCGCCGACGGCAGGGCAACCCGCCTGCCGCCTCCGGGCACAGTATGCATCCCCCCGGCGTCCGCTTCCATGGTTTTCGGCCATTCCCCGGCGCGCTGGTCAGGGCGAACCGGGGGTCCTCGGTTCGGGGCTTGCGCGGTCCAACGGGACGTGCAAGCCCACGGTGGTGCCCGCGCCGGGGGCGCTGCGCAGCTCCAGGCGCGCGTCGAGGGCGGCGGCGCGTTCGCGGATGTTGTCGAGCCCCCGGCCGACCTGCGCGGTGCCGGGCGTGAACCCGGCCCCGTCGTCGGTGACCGCAACGGTGAGCTCCCCCTCGTCGACCATCGCGCGTACCGTCACCCGAACGGCGCCGGCGTGCCTGGCGCAGTTGGACAGGGCTTCCCGCACCACCTGCAGGACATCGGGAAGCAGGTCCTCCGGCACGTGCGCGTCGACATCGGGGGAGAGGTCGAGGTCCGGCCGCACCAGCGCGTTGACCTCGTGCTCCCGGGCGAGCTCCGTCAAGCCGCGGACCAGGCCCATCCGCGCCGCCTGCTGGGGACGCAACCGGAAGATGTAGTTGCGCAGCTCCCTGATCACCCCGTCCAGCGCGTCCACGGTGTGGTCGAGCCGCTCGTCGACCCGCTGGGGGTCGGTCGCCGTCAGGTTGCGTGCACTCTCCAGACCCATCCCGATCGAGAACAGCGTCTGGATCACCCCGTCGTGCAGCTCGCGTGAGATCCGGTCGCGCTCGTCCTGGACCGCCAACGACTGCAGCTGCTCGGCCAGCTGCGCATTCTCGATCGCGGCGCCGGCCTGCGCGGCCAGCACCACCACGAGCTCCTCGTCGCGCTGCCCGAAGCCCCCGGCCTTCTCGGTGAGGTACAGGTTGCCGTACACCCGACCGCGTGAGCGCACCGGGGCGCCGAGGAAGCCCTCCATCGGGGGGTGGTTCGGCGGGAAACCGTACGACGCCGGGTGCGCCGCGATGTCCTCGGTGCGGATGACTCTCGGATCACGGATCAGCAGGCCCAGGAGGCCCTTGCCGCGCGGCAGGTGGCCGATCTCGCGGGCGGTCTCCTCATCGATGCCGGTGTAGATGAACCGGGCGATCGTGTGGTCCTCACCGACGACGCCCAAGGCCGCGTAGCGCGCACCGGTCGCCGTGCTGGCCGCGTCGACGATCGCCCGCAGCACCGCGTCGAGACCGAGCTCACCGGCCAACGCCGCAGCGGCGTCGGCCAGCCCCAGCAGACCCTCGTCGCTCGCGCTCACGCGTGCAGCGTAACGGTCCCCGCGATCATCGGACACCAAGGTGGGAACCCGCTCGCCCGCCGCGACGTCAGACCGGGCATGCGTCGACTGGCCTGGACGACCCTGACCCTGACCGCCCTGCTGCTCGCCGGCTGCGGGGACCCCGGTGGCGGGAGCGGCGGGCCCGCCGACGACCTTGCCGGAGCCTGGGAGCTCGGGGAGGGGACCGGACCCGACGGGGCGATCCCCCTCGCGGAGGGCCACCCGATCACCTTCACCGTGGAGGACGACGGCGAGCAGGTCGGTGGCACCGCCGCGTGCAACTCCTACGGCGCCACCCTCGCGCGCGACGGCGAGCGCCTGGCCGTCACCGGGCTGTTCGCCACCGAGATGGGCTGCAGCCCGGCTGCGGTCATGGACGCCGAGCAGGCCTACCTCACCGCGCTCGCCCGGGTCGACGCCGCCACCACCGAGGGCGACACCCTCACCCTCACCGGCGACGGCGTGGCGCTGACGTTCGCCCGCCTGCCTGAAACCGTCGACGAACCCCTCGTGGGCACCTCCTGGGTCCTGGACACCCTGCTCGACGGCGAGACCGCCGCCACCGTCCCGGAGGCCGAACGCCCGATGACCCTGGAGCTCGCCGAGGACGGCACCTACCGGGCCGACACCGGGTGCAACACCCTGGACGGGCAGTTCGTCGATGCCGGCGACCGCCTCGATCTGCGGACGGTGTCGGTGACCGACGTGGCCTGCCCCGCTCCGTTCACCGATGTCCAGGAGCACGTCGTGGCCGTCCTCGACCACGAGGTCGCGGTGGACCGGGCGGGCGAGCGGCTCACGCTGACCGCCGACGACGGGCTCGGGCTGGGCTACCGCGCCGCGGCGGCGTCGGGCTCCGCGCAGGGGTAGGTCAGCGCAGGTTGCGGAACCGGCGCATGGTCAACGGGCCGAACACCAGGACCAGCCCCGCCGACATCGCCAGGACGACACCGATCTCCGACGCCGCCACCGTGCCGTGCATCAGGCCGCGGACCGCGGTCGCCACATGGGTGATCGGGTTGAGGCGCACGGCCACCTGCAGCCACGACGGCATCGTCGCCGGGTCGACCAGCACGTTGCTCATGAACGTCAGCGGGAACAGCACCATCATGGCGCTGTACATCACCGATTCCAGACCTCTTGACATAGAGGGCTGAAAACCCACTCGTGGCGGGGAAAGGTCCCA
>JBBDQS010000135.1 GCA_040905805.1 Egibacteraceae bacterium
CGCTGACCAGCACAAACACCAATCAGCGCACGGCTATCCAGGAAACTCGGGCTAGAGGCGCCGCCCTGTCAGCCGGGGGAGCACCTGCGGGACGGTTCAGCCGGCCCGGGCGGCGGCGCGCTCGGACAGGACCGCGGCCAGCAGCGCCAGCGCCCCCGCCTTGTCCAGCGGGTGGTTGCCGTTGCCGCACTTGGGGGACTGCACGCACGAGGGACAGCCGTCCGCACAGCCGCACGCGGCGACCGCGGCCAGCGTGGCGCGCAGGTGGGCGTCGTCGGTGCGGAAGCCGCGCTCGGTGATGCCCGCACCGCCCGGGTAGCCGTCGTAGATGAAGATGGTCGCCTGGCCCGTGTCCGGGTGCCAGGCGGTGGACACCCCGCCGATGTCCCACCGGTCGCACATCGCGAAGAGGGGCAGCAGGCCGATCGCGGCGTGCTCGGCGGCGTGGGCCGCACCGGGTACCGCCGTGGTCGTCAGCCCCGCCTCCGTCAGCACGGCCTCGGGGATGGTGATCCACAACGCCTGGGTGACCAGGTGCACCCGCGGCAGGTCGAGCTCGACCAGGCCCAGTGAGGCGTTGCTGAAGATCGCACGCCGCTCGTAGGCCAGCACCTGGCTGGACACCTCGACCCGCCCCCGGTGCATGACGCAGCGGTGCCAGTCGGCGGTCTCCTCGACGGCGAGGACGGCGATGTCGGTGTCGGTGCGGGGCTGCGTGTACTCCTCACCGGGGTCGGGGCCGGTCACGGCGACGCGGTTGTCCAGATCCAGCCGGCGAACCCGGTAGCTCTGTCCCTGGTGCAGGTAGACCGCGCCCGGGTGCACGGTGCGGTAGGCCCGTGCCTCGTCGACGTCGCCGACGACCGCGCCGGTGTCCCCGTCGACGATCGCGAAGGGCCGGCCGCCGGCGCTGCGGATCGAGACCCCGGCGGCCGGCGAGCCCCGCCCCGACCAGTAGGCCCGCCCCCCGCGCTCCCGCAGGCGCCCCTCGGCGACCTCCTCGGCGATCAGCCCGTCCAGCTCGGCCGGTGCGAAGACGGCGTCGGCGGCGTCCAGCGGGAGCTCCCATGCCGCGCAGCGCAGGTGCGGCAGGAGGACGTAGGGGTTCGTCACGTCGACCACCGCGCTCTCCAACGGACGCGACCACAGCTGGTCGGGGTGGGCGAGCAGGAAGTGGTCGAGCGGGTTGTCGTCGGCGACGAAGACGACCGTGGCCTCCCGCCCCCGGCGCCCGGCGCGGCCGGCCTGCTGCCAGAGCGACGCGGCGGTGCCGGGCCACCCGGCGATCACCACGGCGTCCAGGGCCCCCACGTCGACCCCGAGCTCCAGCGCGTCGGTCGCGGCGACCCCGCGCAGGCTGCCGTCGACCAGGCCGCGCTCGACGGCCCGGCGCTCCTCGGGCAGGTAGCCGGCGCGGTAGGCGAGGATGGACCGCTCCGAGGCCGGCGCCACCAGCCGGCGAGCGGTGGCGGCGACCACCTCGGCGCCCTTGCGGGACTTCACGAACGCCAGGGTCGACGGCCCGGCCTCCACCAGGCCGGCGAGCAGGTCCGCGGCCTCGGCCAGCGTCGACCGACGGGCGCCCGACGCGGCGTCGGTCAGCGGCGGCTCCCAGAGGGCGAACGTCACCCGGGGCCGCGGCGACCCGTCGCGCACGACCTCGGCCACGTCCACGCCGGTGAGGTTGCGGGCGTGCTCCCCGGGGTTGCCGATGGTGGCGCTCGCCAGCACGAACGTCGGGGCGGACGAGTAGTGCGCGCACAGGCGGCGCAGCCGGCGCAGGATGGCGGCCACGTGCGAGCCGAAGACCCCGCGGGCCACGTGGCACTCGTCGACGATCACCAGGGCGAGGCGGTGGAGGAAGTCCCCCCACCGGCGGTGGGCCGGCAGCACGCCCACGTGCAGCATGTCGGGGTTGGTGAGCACCACGTTGGCGGTGCGCCGCACCGCGTCCCGCTCGCTCCTCGGGGTGTCACCGTCGTAGGTGGCCGCTCGCAGCTGCGGCAACCGGAAGGCGCGCAGCGCGCGCAGCTGGTCGTGCGCCAGGGCCTTGGTGGGCGCGAGGTAGAGGGCGGTGGCCTTGCTGTCGCGCAGCAGGCGCTCGGCGAGCGGCAGCTGGTAGCACAGGCTCTTGCCGCTGGCCGTGCCGGTGGCGACCACGACTGAACGGTCGGCGCGCACGTGGCCGAGGGCCTCGGCCTGGTGGCTGTACAGCCGCTCGACGCCGGCGAGGGCCAGACGCCCGGGCAGGGGCTCGGGCAGGTCCCCGGGCAGGGCCACCGTGACCGCGCGGCGCGCGGGCAGGTGCTGCAGCGCCGCGATCCGGGGACGGCCGTCGGCCGACGGCTGGCTCTCGGCGAGGGCGGCGGCCAGGCGCGCCAGCGGTGTGTGGGCATCCACGATGCGCAGACTAGTCTCCTGAGTCGGAGATCCGTTGGCGGTGTCGGACCGGTGTTGTTGGCCGCCGCTGGCGCACCTGGCGGTCGGGATCGGCCCGCACCACCGGCTGCGGGGGTTGTCGCGGCTGTCGGCGTCCTGTGGCGCGCCGGGAGGCGGTGTGCGCCACCGCGGACACGTCGCCGTGCTGACTCACGCCAACGCGGACACTTCCCCGAACACAACGGGCAAACCGTGCAAGCCTTTGTCCCTGTTTATGATCTTCTGCACCTTCTCGGGAGCGGCGAAGTGTCCGTGTTACGGGCACGCACACCGGCGAAGTGTCCGCGTTGCGCCCGTACACGGCGGCGACGTGTCCGTGCGATCCTGACGGGTCCATCCGTCGGCCCCCCGGGGCGGCCCGGGGGCCGTCACGACCAGACACTGCCCGTCCGCCCAGACGCGTGCGCAGGTCTGCGCCCCCATTGCTGCGGCAGCCTGCCGGATTGAGGACTCAGGAGACTAGGATGTGGCGTGGGTTTCGGCCGTTGACCTCCGGGTAGAGTGGCGCAGCGGTCACGGCGCACTCCGCCGTGCCGTCCGAGCCGTGAAACCCGAGGAGTGTTGCGTGGAGCTGTCACTGGACCACCGCAAGGAAGGTGACCGCACCGTCTTGGAAGTGGGCGGTGAGGTCGATGTCTACACGGCGCCGAAGCTGCGGGAGAAGCTCGTCGAGCTCGTGGGGGAGGGCCACCACCAGATCGTGGTCGACATGACCAAGGTGGAGTTCCTCGACTCGACGGGGCTGGGCGTGCTGGTCGGCGGCCTCAAGCGGGTGCGCTCGCATGACGGTACCCTGGTCCTGGTGTGCAACCAGGAGCGGATCCTCAAGATCTTCCGGATCACCGGCTTGACCAAGGTCTTCCCGATCCACGACTCCCTGGACGAGGCACTCGCGGACTCGTGAAGGCCGAGGTCGAGCTGCACCTGCCGCCCGATGTGCAGTACGTCGGGCTGGCCCGTCTGGTGGTCACGGTTGCCGCGCGCAAGGCCGGCATGGCCGACGAGCGCGTCGAGGACCTGAAGATCGCGGTCAGCGAGGCGACCACCAACGCGATCCTCGCGCACCTGCGCAACGACCGACCGCACCCCGTCGTGCTGTCATTCGGTCCGACGCACGAGAACACGTTCGGCGTGACCATCGTGGACGCCGGCCCGGGGTTCGACCCGCCGTCGCCCGACGCGCCCGACACCCGCGCGTGGACCGACGAGGGCGGCCTCGGCGTCACCCTGATCCGGGGGTTGGCCGACGACGTCGAGTTCGTGCGCGGTGACGGCATGCGGGTGAACATGCACTTCGCGGTCGGTCTGTCGGCCAACGGTCACGACGGCGAGGCGTCGCCGTAGCCCGCGTGGACGAGCGCATCGCCGGCACCCTGGCGGCCTACGACCAAGCGGCCGAGGCGTACCAGGAGCAGCGCCGCGATCGGCGTCCGCTGGATGCGGTCCGCAAGTTCGCCGGGCTGGCCGGCCGCGGCGCCCGAGTCCTCGACGTGGCGTGCGGCCCGGCGCTCGACGTGCGCGTGCTGCGCGACGCGGGCCTCACGGTCGTCGCCGGCGACCGCTCCCACGAGTCCATGCGTATCGGCAAGCTGCTGTTCCCCAAAGGGTCGCTGGCACGCTGGGACTTCCGCAACCTGCCGTTCCCCGACGCCACCTTCGAGGGCGTGTGGGCGCATGCGGCCCTGCAACACCTGCCCCGCGTGCACATGCGGGCGGGGCTGGCCGAGCTGCGCCGCGTGCAGCGCACAGGGCCGATGTTCGCGAGCTTCCGTGAGGGCAGCGGGGACCTCGACCCGGTCGAGGACCCGCCGGCGGGGACGGTGTACGCCACGTCGGTGTCCGCCGACGAGCTGCGGGCCCTGCTGCTCGACACCGGCTACGTCGACGTGGAGGTCGACCGCCGCCCCGACCTCGCCGGGGGCCCCGACATCTGGCTGTACGGCTACGGCCGCCTGCCGACGTCACGCTAGGCTCAAGGCCTCTCGCGGTCGGGGTCGGCCGCGCGGTGCTTCCAGACGGCGCGCCCCACCATGTGGCTGCCCGTCGGGGTCGTGACGAGTTGCAGCCCGGCCACGAGCGTGAGCTTCATCGCCGCGTCGAGGCTGCCGAGGGCGAGCGCCGCGGCGACCAGGGCGCAGATGACCCCGAGCATCGAGGGCTTGCTCGCCGCGTGCATGCGGGTGAGCACGTCGGGGAAGCGCCGCAGGCCGACGGCCGCCGCGACGTTCATGCCCACCCCGCTGAGCAGCAGGAAGGCGATCAGCACCTCGAGCGCGGTCATCTACAGGCCCCGCGTCTCGATGAACCGGGCGGCGGTGGTGGTGCCGACGAATCCGAGCAGCGCGGTCACGACGGCCAGCGGCAGCAGGGTCGTGGTGCGGGTCGCCACCGCGGACAGCGCGAAGCCCGTGACGATGATCGTCAGCAGCAGGTCCGTGGCGACGAGGCGGTCGGCGAAGGAACGCGCCTTCACGATGTGCAGGACGCAGAGGGCGGCGGCCACGGTCAGGCCGACGGCGCCCAGGGCGGTGACGGACGCCATCATGGCGAGTCCTCCTGGGGGTGGGTGATCGGGGGCGGGGCCGTCCGCACGCCGCTGGGGAAGGCCGCGGCGGCCAGCGCGTGCAGCGCGAGCACGTCCGCACGGACCGCCTCGGGGTCGTCGGCGTCGAGGGTGTGCACGAGCAGCGTCACCCCGTCGGGCCCGCGGTCGACGTCCAGCGTCAGGGTCCCGGGGGTGAGGGTCATGGCGTTGGCGACCACCGTGGCGACCGCGTCGGTGCCGGTTGGCAGCGCGACCTCGACCACCCGCGGCGACAGCGACAGGCGCGGCGAGCTGACACGCCGCAGCACGCTCAGGTTCGCGGTGACGAGCATCCAGGTGAAGACCACGCCGAGCTTGGCCAGCGCGAACAGGTTCACCCGTCCGGTGGGCCGCGGTGCGAGACCCGGGAACGCGAACTGCACCCCGGCTGCCACCAGCACCCCGGCGGCCAGGGTCCCCGGGCTCAGGTCCGCCCAGAGCGCGCCCCACATGAGCGCGAGCCCGGCGGTGCGCACCACCGCGCCGGCGAGGTCGCCGCGCGGCGGCAGCCGCAGACGCAGGCGTGCGCTCATCGGGCGCGCTCCGAGGCGGTCGTGACCGCATCCACGTAGATGGCCGGGTCCAGGAGCTCGGTCGCGGCCTCGGCGCTGTAGCGGTGGATTGCCTCGGCGTTGGCGGCGATGCCGATCGACAGGGCGACGAGCAGGCTCGTGGCGAGCAGCATCGGCTTGGGCACCGCCGCCCCCCGCGTCGGCGGGGCGACCACGGTTGCGAGACCCCCGGCGGCCACGGGGTGCGCGCCCGGCGTCGCGTCGTCCCCGGGCGGTGGCTCGTCCCCGGGCGGTGGCTCGTCCTCCGGGCTCTGCCCCCAGAAGGCGCCCGCCCAGATCTTGGTCATGGAGTACAGCGTCAGCACGGACACGACCAGGGCCGCGGTCACCACGGCGTAGTGGCCGCCCGCCAACGCGGCCGTGACCAGGGCCACCTTCGCGACGAATCCGGAGAAGGGCGGGATGCCGGCGAGTGCGAGCGCGGCCACACCGAACAGGACGGCGAGCAGGGGCGCGTGGCGGCCCACCCCGCCGAGGTCGTCGAGCCGGCTCGTCCCCCACCGGTGCTCGACCGCCCCGCCGACGCAGAACAGCGCGGTCTTGACGACGATGTGGTGGACGACGTAGAGGATCGCCCCGGCCAGGCCGGCAAGGGAGAACAAGGCGAGTCCCAGGATCATGTAGCCGATCTGGCTGACGATGTGGAAGCTCAGGATGCGCTTGATGTCGGTCTGCGCCACCGCGCCGAGCACGCCGACCACCATGGTGGCCCCCGCCACCGCGAGCAGCAGGGTGCTGGCGCCGCCGTCGGCCGGGGCGAACAGCAGGGTCTGGGTGCGGATGATCGCGTAGACCCCGACCTTGGTCAGCAAGCCGGCGAAGACCGCGGTGATGGGGCTCGGGGCCGTCGGGTAGGCGTCGGGCAGCCAGAAGAACAGCGGGAAGAGCCCCGCCTTGATGCCGAACGTGACGAGGAACAGCACGCCGATGGCGTCGCGCAGCCCCGGCGGCAGGTCGGCCACCTTGACCGCCAGGTCGGCCATGGACACCGAACCGGTCGAGGCGTACAGGAGGGCGACGCCGACCACGAACAGCGTCGAGGCGACCAGGTTGATGACCACGTAGGTCATGCCCGCCCGGATCTGGGGCTTGGTGGCCCCCAGGGTCAGCAGCACGTAGCTGGCGATCAGCATGACCTCGAACGCCACGAACAGGTTGAACAGGTCCCCGGTGACGAAGGCCGCCGACACCCCGGCGCCCAGGACCAGATAGATGGGATGGAAGAACAGGCGCTCGGTGCGTTCCTCCAGGAGGCCGATGGAGTACAGCAGGACGATGGCGACCATCACGGCGCCGACCGCCACCATCACCGCCGACAGGCGGTCCACCACGAACGAGATCCCGTACGGCGCCGGCCAGCCGCCGGCCTGCACGACGACGGTGCCGTGGACGGCCACGTGCCGTAGGAGGGCGATGCCGCTGATCGCGGCGGCGGCGGCCGTCGTGAGCGAGATCGCGCGCTGGACCCGCACGTGGCCGTGGGTGAGCACCGCGACGGCCGCTCCCGCCAACGGCAGGAGCACGGCGGCCATCACGAGGATGCCGGCGGGCTGCGCCGGGACGCGCACGGCGTCGACCGCCACGGCGAGCATGGGGCTCATCGCACGGCCTCGTCGCCGGCGGCGCCACGCCGGACCGGCTGCTCGGCCTCGGGCAGCCGGGCCACGCGCCGGTCCTCCAGGTCGTCCTCGACCTCGTCGGTGCCCGTGGTCGCGAAGCTGCGCCAGGCCAGGGTGAGCAGGAAGGCGCTCACGCCGAAGGCGATCACGATGGCCGTCAGGGCCAGCGCCTGCGGCAGCGGGTCGGCGTAGCGCGACAGGTCGCCGGGGTCCGTGTCGACGATCGGTGGGCGCCCGGCCGGCCCCCCGACGACCAGCAGGAGCAGGTTCGTGCCATGCCCGACGAGCCCGAGCCCGATGACGATGCGCGTCAGCGCCCGCTGCAGCAGCAGGTAGGTCCCGAGCGCGAACAGGATCCCCACGGCGACCACGAGAACACCGGTCATCGTCGATCCTCCCCGCCGTCGCCGCCCGGAAGGTCGGGGGACGTGCCGGGCCGCGCCCGGCCCATGGCGATGTCCTCGGCCTCCGCCACCGGCCCGGCGCCGGGGTCGACCGCCCCCAGGGTGTCGAGGGTCTTGGCCACCAGGCCGATGACGATCAGCAGCACCCCGGTGTCGAACACCAGGGGCGTCACGAGCTTGACCTCGCCGAACAGCGGGAGGTGGACCGTCAGCACGGCGGACTCCAGGACGCTGCCGCCGAGGAGCAGGGGCACCACGGCCGCCGCCTGCACGACGAGCATGCCGACGCCGAGGAAGGTCACCGGCCGCAGGGGCAGGACCTGGCGCAGGCCCCGCGAGCCGCCGCCGGCGTAGGCCAGCACGAGCGCGGCGGAGATCGTGAGCCCGCCGACGAATCCGCCGCCGGGACGGTTGTGCCCGGCGGCCAGCAGCCAGACGGCGAAGACCACCGCCGCCTGGAACACCGCACGTGTGGACACGTCCAGGATCAGCGACGGCTCGGCCCGGCCGGCCGCCCGGTCGAAGGCGCTCTCGGGGGTCGTCATGACCGCTCCGCCCCGACGGGGGCGTCGACCGGGCCGTCGCCGCTGCGCTCCTGCCCGGGCCGGCCGTGGCGGACCGCGCCCACGAGCGCCGCGATGCCGAGCCCGGCGACCGCGAGGACGGTGACCTCCCCGAGGGTGTCGAGGCCCCGGAAGTCCACGAGGATCACGTTCACGACGTTGTGGCCCCCGGCCTCGGGGACGCTGCGCGTCAGGTACTCGCCGGAGACCCCCTCGACCCGCCGTGCCGCCGCCGCGGCCAGGGCGAACACCGCCACGAACGCCCCGACGGCCACCGACAGCCCGACCCGCAGGCCCTGGCCGAGCGTCCAGCGGTGCGGGGCGAAGCGCTCGGGCAGGTGCTTCAGCACGAGCACGAACACCAGCAGCCCGAGGGTCTCGATCAGCAGCTGGGTGAAGGCGAGGTCGGGTGCGCCGTGCAGCGCGAACAGCGCCACCACGGCGTAGCCCACCGCGCCGAGGGCCAGCACCGCCGCGAACCGCCGGCGCGACCGCACCGCCGCGATCCCCGCGGCGACTGCGGCCACGACCGCCACGACCTGCAGCGGGGAGTCCGCAAACCGGGCGGTCGCCAGCTCCGGGGTGCCCGCGGACACGAGCACCGCCGTGGGTGCGGCGACGGCCACGAGCAGGATCACCCCGAGGTACACGGGCAGCGACCCGCACTGGACGACGGCGGCGGTGCGCGCGGCCAGGACCCTCAGGCCCCAGAGCGCGGCGGTGTAGCCCTCCAGGGACCCCGGGGGGGACGGGAGACGGTGCTGGAGCGCCTCGACCCGACGCCGGCCGACCACCAGCGCGACGGCGATGGTGATGGTCAGGGCGGACAGGCCGAGGGCGAGGTTCACGCCGTGCCACAGCGCGAGGGGGTGGGGGTGGGCCCCGGGCACGAGGGCGGCGGTGGCCGCCTGCACCAGCGGGCTGTCGAGCCCGGGCACCAGCCCGAAGGCCACGCTCAGCGCGGTGAGCACCGCCGCCGGCGCCCAGAAGCCGACCGGCGCGCGGTGCGGGCGGGCGGTCTCCCCGACCAGGTCGTGCTGGGCCTTGTCGGCGAAGGCACCCCAGCAGAAGCGGAAGCTGTAGGCCGCGGTGAGCACGCTGCCGGCCACCAGCGCGGCGAGCACGATGATCGCGCCGGGGTCACCCGCGGTGAGCAGCGACTCGTAGGCCGCCTCCTTGGCGACGAAGCCGGCCAGCGGTGGCAGCCCGGCCATCGAGGCGGCCGCGAGGCACCCGATCACCGCCACGGGCCGCAGGGTGCGGTGCAGGCCGTCGAGTCGGCGGATGTCGCGGGTCCCGGCCTCGTGGTCGACGATGCCCGCGACCATGAACAGGGTCGCCTTGAACAGGCCGTGCGCGAGCAGGACGGCGACGCCGGCGAAGACGACCGCCTCGTCCCCGGTCCCGAACAGCACGAACAGGAAGCCGAGCTGGCTGATCGTGCCGTAGGCGAGGATCAGCTTGAGATCGTGCTGGCGCAGGGCGCGGTAGCCGCCGACCAGCATGGTCGCCACGCCCACACCGACGACCACGGGCCGCCACAGCGGGGTGGCCAGCGCGAAGGCCGGGCTGAAGCGGGCGACGAGGTACACGCCCGCCTTGACCATCGCGGCCGAGTGCAGGTACGCCGACACCGGCGTGGGGGCCACCATCGCTCCGGGCAACCACGAGTGGAACGGGACCTGGGCGGACTTGGTGAACGCGCCGACGGCGACGCACAGCGCGCCGACCGTCGCGAGCGTCCCCGTCGGGGGGTCGGCCAGCAGCTCGGCCATGGAGAAGGTCCCGGCGAGCTGGGCGAGCACGATCAGCCCCCCGAGCATCGCCAGCGCCCCGGCGCCGGTGATCAGCAGGGCCTGCAACGCCGCCGCCCGTGCCGGCTCGCTGGTGTGGCGGTAGCCGATCAGCAGGTAGCTGGTGATGCTCGTGAGCTCCCAGAACACGAACAGCGCCAGGAGGTTGTCGGCCACGACCAGGCCCGTCATCGCCCCCGCGAAGGCGACCAGCGTTGCGGCGAACCGCGGGAGGTCCGCGCGGTCGGCGGAGAAGTAGTAGTAGGCGTAGACGAAGACCAGGAGCCCGACCCCCGAGACCAGGCACACCATGAGCGCCCCGAAGGCGTCCAGGCGCAGCCCCATGGACAGCCCGAGGCTCGGCACCCACTGCACGCCTTCCTCGACGACGCGATGGTCGCCAACGACCCCACCCAGGACCGACGCGAGCCAGACGAGCACCGCGCCCGGAGCCAGCGCACACACCAGGAACACCCGGCGCCCGAGGCGTGGGAAGGCGAGCGCGCCGGCTGCGGCGAGGAGGTGCCCGCCGAGCAGGGCCGTCAGCACAAGAAGTCTCTCCGGGGGTCCGGCCGGGCCCCGAGGGTTACCGGCGGTGGGCGCGGGCAGGCAGGCAGGCGCCCACCGACCGCAGGTGACGCATGGTCGGCCGCCAGTATGCCGTCGGGCGCGGCTGCATCGTCACAGAGCCCCGCGCGGGTCAGCCGGGCGGCCTGGCCTGGGCACTTGCCTGCTGGGGGGCGTGCAGCAGCGCGGCGAGGCGGGCGCGGTCGAGCACCGTGCCCGCCTCGGCCCCCTCAGGCTGGCGCTTCCTTGGTTCGGGGGGCCTTGGCGCCGGCGGCGCGCGAGACGACGAACATGAGCCCGCCGGCGACGAGCAGGGCCACGGCGGCGCCCATGGCGCCCCACTGCAGCCCGCTGGTGGCGGCCGTGCCGCCGCCGTCGGTCGCGGTGTCCGCAGCATGCCGCACCCGCGTGAAGTAGACGTCCTCCACGTGGTGGTCGACCCCGCCGGCCCGTGAGTCGGACCAGGCAAACAGGGCGGCGCTGTTCGTCGACGCCACCCCGATGGGCCCACGGATGTCCTTGTTGCTGAAGGTGACGCCGACCGTTGCGTCGATCAGGCGGTCGGTGACGCGCAGCGACTCCGACCAGGACTGGCCGCCGTCGTGGGAGGACCGGTAGTACACGTCCCAGAACCGCTCTTCGGGGGCGTCATGTAGCTCGTCTTCGTCGGCCGCTTGGGCGGGGTCCCAGAACGGGTCGTTGCGGTAGTCGTACCAGGCCACGTCGATGCGCCCGTTCGGTGCGACGCTGATGCCGGGCAGGTACTGGTTGAAGTTCGCGACCTCGTCCTCGTCGGTGAGGCTGATGGGGTCGGTCCAGGTCGACCCGCCGTCGCTCGAGGCCATGAACATGATGTTCGACGGGCTGTCCCGGTCTTCGCCGTGCTCGCTCCACGTGAGGTACAGCGTGTCGTCGCCGGGGTCGACCGCGGCCTCCGGCTGTCGGGTCTCCGGCACGTCCTCGTAGATCACCGTGCTGTCCCAGCTCTGTCCCTGATCGGAGGAGGTGAACATGAAGAAGCGCGGGTCGGGCGCGTCGTCGGTGCGGTCGGGCCGCTCGCTCGCGAACGCGTAGACGGTCCCGTCGCTGGTGACCACGATCTCGGGCATGTCGAAGCCGAACACGTCATCCAGGCCTGCGGCGTCGCCCAGGTCCACCGGCTCGCCCCACGACTGCCCCCCGTCGGTGGACACGGCCAGGTGGGCGCGCGTGGGAGCGCAGTTGTCCGGGCAGCCCAGCGACCAGCCGGGCACCGGCGCCTGGTCCACGCCCCGCACGGTCCAACGCCAGCCGCGGTAGACGACCTCGGGTTCGTTGGGGTCGACCGCGATGCTGTTGTTCTTGTTGTGCTCCACCGCCTCCTCGGTGCTGCCGTCGCGCAGCTCGTAGTCGCGGATGCCGGCGGCAACGAGCGTGGCCACGTCGAAGGTCTGGCCCAGGTTGTTCGAGCGCGCGGCCAACGCGTCGATCGGTCCGTTGGGGTGCGGCAGGTCGGTCTCGGTCGACGACCCGCTCAGGCCCACGTGCATGGTCCCGTCCGAGGCGAACGCGACGTCGAGGGCACGGCCGAAGTTGCGCTGGATGCAGAAGGGGCGGTCCTCCGGCACGAACGCAGCCGACTCGCCCCAGGACAGACCGCCGTCGCGGGACACCCGCAGGCTGCAGCCGCCGTTGCGCGTGTCGCCGGTCGCCACGACGACGTTCGCGGGGTCGGTCGGGTCGATGCCCACCGCCGGGTGGTTGTACAGCCGCGTCGGGTTCTCGTTGGTGGTGAGCTGCCTGGCCGCCTCCACCACCGGGGTTCCGCTCTGCGCCAGCGCCGCCGGAGCGGCCAGCGCGACCAGCACCGCCAACCCGACCCCCATCGTCAACATCGTCCGCGGCCTGTGTCCGTCTCGCATGGCTCCGTCGCTCCCTTCGTTGGCGGTCCGATCGGCCCCTGATACCAACGGGGCTTCGCGCCGACCCCACGAGGTGGGCCAGCGCACGAGCAGAAGCCCCCGGTGTGGCGACGTCGTCTCGCCGGCCTCGGGTCGCTGGGCTGAGAGCCGTCCCGGCTCCCGTCATGGCCGCTCGTGGCGGTGATGGGCTGTGAATCCGGTGCAGCCCCCTTGGCCTGACCACGAGGCTCGCGCACCTTGACTAGTCTGTCCACCCCAAAATTCGTGCTCAGCGCTCGTGCGGTCCGGCGCCGCAGACCCGCCAACCCCGACCCGGCTCATGGACGAGGATGGCGGTCCAGTCGCGCTGGACCGTGCCGTGCTCCACGCGGATGTCCACCGCCGAGGGGCCGCTGGGCGGCTGCGGCGCCCAGCCCTGCACCGACGCGTCGGTGATGGGTCCGTGGGCGTCCTGCTCGGCCTCGACCTGGGCGGCGATCTCCCCGGCGTCGCCGCCGGGTGGCGGGTCGGCGCACCACAGCGGGCCGAACCGGTCGGTGTCGCCCGCGCCGAGCGCCGCCACGAACGCCTCCCGGGCCTGCAGCGCCTGCGGGTCGGTGGCGCCGTCCTGGGCGGCCCCCTCCTCGCGGGGGCGCAGGACCCCGGCCCACAGGACCGCGACCGACGCGGCGAGCACCAGGATCGTGGCCGCGACCCAGCCGGCGCGGGCGTACCCGCGAGTAACCCGGGCTCTGGCAGGGTTACTCACGGGTACGGGGGTCCTAGAACAGCCCGAACTGCACGAACGCCGGCGCGAAGATCAGGGCCACCACGGTCATGACCTTGATCAGGATGTTCATCGCCGGGCCGGAGGTGTCCTTGAACGGGTCGCCGACGGTGTCGCCGACGACGGCGGCGTGGTGGGCTTCCGAGCCCTTGCCGCCGTGGTTGCCCGCCTCGATGTACTTCTTGGCGTTGTCCCAGGCGCCGCCGGCGTTGGCCATGTAGATCGCGATGGCGAACCCGGTCACCAGCACGCCGGCCAGCAGCCCGCCGAGCGCGTCGACGGAGACGAAGCCGACCACCAGCGGCACGACCACCGCGAGAGACCCGGGCACGACCATCTCGCGCAGCGCGGCGCCGGTGGAGATGTCCACGCACTTGGCGTACTCGGGGACCACGCCCTCCTTGCCCTCGCGCAGACCGGGGATGTCGCGGAACTGGCGGCGGACCTCCTCGATCATCTGGTTGGCGGCGCGCCCCACGGCGCTCATCGTCAGCGCGGCGAACAGGAACGGCAGCATCGCGCCGATGAACAGCCCCACGAAGACGTCGACGTCGCCGATGTTGAGGGTGATCTCGCCGCCGGCGGCCCGGATGGACTCCTGGAAGGACACGAACAGCGCGAGGGCGGTCAGCACCGCCGAGCCGATCGCGAAGCCCTTGGCGACCGCTGCGGTGGTGTTGCCGAGCGCGTCGAGCTCGTCGGTGACCTCGCGGACCTTCGGGTCGAGGTGGGCCATCTCCGCGATGCCCCCGGCGTTGTCGGCGATCGGCCCGTAGGCGTCGGTGGCCACCACGACCCCGAGGGTGGCGAGCATGCCGATGCCGGAGATCGCCACGCCGTAGATGCCGCTGTTGGTCAGCTCGGGCAGCGCGATCTCGGCGCCGGCGTAGGCCGCGGCGATGGCGATGACCACGAGGATCACTGACCCCATGACCGAGATCATGCCGGTGGAGATGCCCGCGAGGATGGTGGTCGCCGCGCCGGTCTCGGCGGACTCGGCGATGTTCTTCACCGGCCCGTAGTGGTCGGACGTGTAGTACTCGGAGAGCTTGCCGATGGCCACCCCGGCGAGCAGGCCGGCGACCACGGCCAGCCCGAAGCCCCACCAGCGGGTGGTGAGGTCGCCGAACAGCCAGAACGCCAGGACGAACGCGAGCACCACGGTGGCGGCCGCGGCCACGTTCGTGCCGCGGTGCAGCGCCTTGGCGAGGTCGCGCCCGGTCGCGTCGGGCCCGGTCTTGACGGTGAACGCCCCGACGATCGCCGCCAGCATGCCGAAGGCCGCGATGGCCAGCGGGTAGAGCAGCGCGGCGTTCTGGAAGCCGTCGGGCACCCCGGCGACGCCGTCGGCGAACGCGAACCCGGCCAGGGCGATCGGCGCGATCAGCGAGCCGGCGTAGGACTCGAACAGGTCGGCGCCCATGCCGGCCACGTCGCCGACGTTGTCCCCGACGTTGTCGGCGATGGTCGCGGGGTTACGCGGGTCGTCCTCGGGGATGCCGGCCTCGACCTTGCCGACGAGGTCCGCGCCGACGTCGGCGGCCTTGGTGTAGATGCCCCCGCCGATGCGGGCGAACAGGGCGATCGAGGAGGCGCCCAGGGAGTAGGTGGTGACCACCTGGATGGGGTTGTCGATCGTCAGCACGTCCACGAACAGGATGTAGGCACCGGCCACGCCGAGCAGCGACAGCCCGGCCACGGTGAAGCCCATGACCGCGCCCCCGCGGAACGCCAGCGGCAGGGCCAGCTGCGGGCCGGTCTTGGCGGCCTCGGCGGTGCGGGCGTTGGCCATGGTCGCCACGGTCATGCCGATGAAGCCGGCGAGCGCGCTGAAGACGGCGCCGACGAGGTAGGCCAGGGCGGCCAGCGGCCCGTTGTCCAGCAGCAGCGCGATCAGCACGGCCAGGACGACCACGAAGATCGCCACCGCCTTGTACTCGCGTCGCAGGAACGCGCGGGAGCCCTCCTGGATGGCCGTCATCAGCGCGACCATGCGCTCGCTGCCCGGGCTGGCCTTCTTGACCACCCCGAAGAAGAAGAACGCGAGGCCGAGGCCGGCGAGCGCGGTCACCACGCTGATCAGCGGTATTGCGTCCGTAGCGTCCATGGGGGTGCTGGCTCCGAGTTGTGAAGGGGGCGTCGCGGGCACGCGAAGAAGGCCAGGTCCTGTCGCGACCTGGCGGTTCGCGCGAGTCTAGTCAGGTGGCGCCGGCCAGGACAAACGGGGTCGGGGGGCGGGCGGGCCTGGTGGTGGCGGCGCACCGCCATCGCCGGCGGCGTCCCACCCCCTTGCTACGGTGCGGGCATGCCCGCCTTCCTGCACCGCACCCGCGAGGTCCGCGAGGCCGCCGAGACCGCGCTCGCGCCGGCCGCCACCCGGTCGGCGCAGTCGCGCGGCCGGGCGCGCCCCGAGGAGCCCGACCCGCACCGCACGGCCTTCGAGCGCGACCGGGACCGCATCCTGCACACCAAGGCGTTCCGCCGCCTGAAGCACAAGACCCAGGTCTTCATCGACCCCACCGGCGACCACTACGTCACCCGGCTCACCCACACCCTGCAGGTCACCCAGATCGCCCGGGCGCTGGCGGCGGCCCTGGGGCTGAACGAGGCCCTGGCCGAGGCGATCGCCCTCGGCCACGACGTCGGCCACTCGCCCTTCGGCCACACCGGCGAGGAGGCGCTGTCGCCCTACGTGGAGGGCGGCTGGCACCACGCCGCGCAGAGCGTGCGCATCTTCGAGGTGCTGGAGGACCGCAACCTCACCTGGGAGGTCCGTGACGGCATCCGGGCCCACTCCTGGAAGATCGACCCGCCCCCGGCCACCCCCGAGGCGGGCTGCGTGCGCTTCGCCGACCGCATCGCCTACCTGTCCCACGACGTGCTCGACGCGGTGCGGGCGGGGGTGCTCGACCAGGGCGACCTGCCCGGTGCGGTCCGCGGCCATCTGGGGGAGCCGGGCAGCGGGTGGGTCGACACGATGGTGCGCGCGGTCATCGACCACAGCGTCGCCACGGGCGCCCTCGGCATGCACCCCACCACGGCGGGAATGATGGCCGAGCTGCGGGCGTTCATGTTCGAGACCGTCTACCACGGCCCGCGCACGAAGGCGCAGCGGGCGACCGCCACCCAGGTGGTCCGCGACCTCGTCGAGCACCACCTGGCGCACCCCGAGCAGATCCCCGCCTCCTACCGCGACGGCGCGTCGGACCCGGTCGTGCAGACGGTCGACTACGTGGCCGGCATGACCGATCGGTACGCGACGGCCCTGCACGCCAGGCTGGGAAGCCGCTAGGGTCGACGGCGGTCGGTGGGCAAGCGGGTACGGTGGACCCGCGGCCCGTCCCTACCCCTAAACCCGAAGGGCACGGCAGCAGCCATGGCCAAGAACCTCGTCATCGTCGAGTCGCCGACCAAGGCGAAGACCATAGAGAAGTACCTGGGCAGCGACTACAAGGTGCTGGCCTCCTACGGCCACGTCCGCGACCTGCCCCGCAGCAACTTCGCCGTGGAGGTCGAGAACGGCACCGACGTCCACCTGGTCTACGAGGTGCCCGCCTCGTCCAGCAAGCACGTCAGCGCGATCAAGAAGGCCGCCAAGGCGGCCGAGCGCGTGTACCTCGCCACCGACCTCGACCGCGAGGGCGAGGCGATCGCCTGGCACGTCGCCGAGGTCGCCGGCGTGGACACCGACGAGGCCAACCGGGTGGTCTTCGCCGAGATCACCCCCGACGCCATCGCCGCGTCCTTCGCCAACCCGCGCCGCATCGACGACAACCTCGTCGACGCGCAGCAGGCCCGCCGTGCGGTCGATCGGATCGTCGGCTACCGCCTGTCCCCGACGCTGTGGCGCAACGTCGCCAGCGGCATCTCGGCCGGGCGGGTCCAGTCGGTGGCCCTGCGAATCATCTGCGACCGCGAGGACGAGATCCGCGCGTTCGTGCCCGCCGAGTACTGGTCGATCCACGGCGACTTCGACCGGGCGGGTGACGGCCAGCAGCGCTTCGAGGCGGCGCTGCACGTCGTCGACGGCCGGCGGGTCACCACGCCGAAGACCATGGCCGGGCGCGAGGAGAAGGGCACCGAGGACCGCTACCTGCTGATCTCTGACCAGGAGACCGCGGACGGCCTGCTCGCCCGCGCCCGCCAGGCCCAGTCCTGGACGGTCGCCGACGTCACCCGCAAGGAGACCAAGCGCAGCCCGGCGCCGCCGTTCACCACCTCCACGCTGCAGCAGGAGGCGGCCCGCAAGCTGCGCTTCGGGTCGGCGAAGACGATGCGCGTCGCCCAGCAGCTCTACGAGGGCATCAACGTCGGCGACGAGACCGTCGGGCTCATCACCTACCACCGCACCGACTCCCTGAACGTGTCCGGGACCGCGCTGGGCGAGATCTCCCTGCACGTCGCGACCGCGTACGGCGAGCGCTACGCCCTGGCCGAGCCCCGGCGCTACAAGTCCAAGTCCAAGGGGGCACAGGAGGCGCACGAGGCGATCCGCCCGACCGGGGTGGCCCGCACGCCCGCCAAGCTCGCCGGACGCCTCGACCGCGACCAGCTGGCCCTGTACGAGCTGATCTGGAAGCGCACGGTCGCCACGCAGATGGCGCAGGCGGTCTTCGACTCCCTGCGGGCCGATCTGGTCAGCGCCGACGAGACGCTGCGCTTCCGCGCGACCGGCCAGGTCCTGAAGTTCGACGGCTTCATCAAGCTCTACCAGGAGGGGCGCGACGAGGACGACGACGAGGAGGCCGCCAGCGACCGGCTGCCCGACCTCGTCGACGGGCAGACGCTGGCGCTGGCCGAGGTGCGCGGCGACCAGCACTTCACCGAGCCGCCGCCGCGCTTCAGCGAGGCGAGCCTGGTCAAGACCCTCGAAGCCGAGGGCATCGGCCGGCCGTCGACCTACGCCTCGATCATCGGGGTGCTGGTCAACCGCGAGTACGTGCGGTTGGACTCCCGTCGATTCTTCCCGACACCGCTCGGGGAGGTCGTCGTCGCCTACCTGAAGCAGCACTTCTCCGAGGTGGTCGACACGGGCTTCACCGCGCGGATGGAGTCCGAGCTCGACGACATCGCCCGGGGCGCGGAGCGCTGGGAGCCGATGGTCTCGGGGTTCCTGACCGAGGTCGACGACTGGATCTCCGAGCGCAAGCCGGAGCGCCCGCGCATCCCCATCGAGGGGGCGGAGTGCCCGGAGTGCGGGCAGGCGATGGCGAAGGTGTTCAGCGGCAAGTCGCGCCAGTGGTTCGCGTCGTGCCACCGCTGGCCGGACTGCAAGGGCACCCTGCCGCTGGACAGCTACGGCAACGTCACGACCGTCGAGGAGCTGCAGCCCGACGAGGACGTGCCGTGCCCGGAGTGCGGGAAGGGCACCATCCGCCGCGAGGGCCGCTACGGGCCGTTCTACGGCTGCCAGGACTACCCCAACTGCAAGGGCATCGTGAACGTTGAGCAGCGCATCGGCTTCGGGTGCCCGCGGTGCGGCGAGGGCCACCTGACCGAGCGCAAGTCGCGCTACGGCAAGCCGTTCTTCGGCTGCAACCGCTACCCCGACTGCGACTTCGCCCTGTGGACCACCCCGCTGGCGCAGCCCTGCCCGTCGTGCGGCGGTCCGCTCAAGCCCCCCCGTAAGAACGCCAAGGTCCCGGTGGCGGTCTGCGCCCACTGCGAGGAGCGCGTCGAGGTCGAGTCCGACGCCCCCCGCGTCACCACCGAGGAGTTCGTCCCCGGGCGCCTGTCCGAGACCGTGCCGAGCTAGTCATCATGGAACGGCCGACCCCTTCCGCAATGTTCGTGGGTCATCCACGAT
>JBBDQS010000136.1 GCA_040905805.1 Egibacteraceae bacterium
CCTGTGGTGGTCGCGTGGCCCGGCGACTTCCCCGGGTGTGTGGCCGGGCCAGATGGGCCGCCCTGTGGTGGTCGCGTGGCCCGGCGACTTCCCCGGGTGTGTGGCCGGGCCAGATGACCCCTCGAAGGTCGCGTGAGCGACCGCCATGGGATGCCGACTAGGCGTGGTGGGCCGTCTGGTCGTGGGGGTCGCCGCCGGCGTGGTCGCACGGGTTGACGTGCACGAGCGCATCCTCGAGGTGGCGGATCCCGTGCAACAGCGTGTGACGCACCTGTTCGGCGATGTCATGGCCGTCGGCGACGGTGATGTCGCGGTCCACCGTGACGGTGACGTCGGTCAGGAGGCGGTGCCCCAGCCAGCGGGCGCGCACGTGATCCACGCCCTGCACCCCGTCGACGACCGTGGTCGCGTCGACGATCTCCTCGATGAGGCCGGGCTCCACCCCGTCCATCAAGCGTCTGAAGACCTGTTTGGCCGTGGAGCGCAGGATGGCGGCGATCACCACGCAGATGAGCAGACCCACGATCGGGTCGATGATCGGGTATCCCAACCAGGTGCCGCCGACGGCGACCACCACGGCGAACGACGCGAGGGTGTCGCTGCGGGCGTGGTGGCCGTCTGCCACCAGCGCGGCCGAGCCGATCCGCCGGCCCACCCGCAACCGGTAGACGGCCACGAGCTCGTTGCCCGCGACGCCGATGAGGCCGGCCAGCAGCACCCACCCGAGGTGGTCCATGGGCCGGGGGTCGAGCAGCCGGTGCACCGACTCCCATGCCACGAGCACCAGCGAGGCGGCGATCATCAGGACGATGAAGACGCCCGCCAGGTCCTCTGCACGCCGGTAGCCGTAGGGGTAGCTCCGGTTCTGCTCGCGCCGGCCCAGAACGAACGCGATCCAGAGCGGGACACTCGTCAACGCGTCCGCGACGTTGTGCAACAGGTCGGCGAAGAGCGCGACGGAACCGCTGAGCACCGCGATGAGCACTTGCGCCAGCGCGGTGGTGAGGAGGGCCGCCAGGGTGATCTTCGTCGTGCGTATCCCCAGGGTGCTGGCCTCGAGCGCCGTGTCGATCTGGTCCGAGACGTCGTGGCTGTGGGGGCGCAGCACCGCACGGGCGCGACCCCACAGGCCGGTGGGGTCGTCGTGCTTGTGGTCGTGCACGGGGCTGTGGTCGTGCACGGGGCTGTGGTCGTGCACGGGGCTGTGGTCGTGCACGGGGCTGTGGTCGTCCTGCGCATCGGCACGGCGGTGGTCGTGGCTCACGGCCCCTCCGGGGGTCGGGTCGTGTCGGACCCACCCACGGTACGTCAAGGGGTCGATCAGGCGCCGCACAGGGTTCGCAAGACGCAGTCGTCCGCAACTGCGGGCGCGCTGCTGTTGGCCGCAGGGGCCGGCCTACTCGGCGGCGATGGCCGCGAGCACGTCCACGCGCGACGCACGGCGCGCCGGCAGCACGCCCGCAACCACGCCCGCCAGCGCCGCGAGCACCACCGCGACGAGCAGCTGGCCCGCGGGGAAGACGAACCGCAGCGCGAAGTCGTCGGCCAGCGCCTGCACGAGCAGCCAGCCGAAGAAGGCACCGACGACCAAGCCGAGGACCACCCCGAGCACGGCGATGAGCATCGACTCCCAGCGCACCATCGCCTTGACCTGCCCGCGGGTCATGCCAACGGCGCGCAGCAGACCGATCTCGCGGATCCGTTCGAACACGCTCAGCGCGAGCGTGTTGACGATGCCGAAGAACGCGATGACGACCGCCAGGGCGAGCAGCCCGTAGACCAGTCCGAGCAGCTGGTTGATCTGGTCGGTCAGCTGTTCACGCACGGCGCTGCGGTCCAGCGCCTGGACGCCGGGGTAGGGGGCCAGCACCTCGTCGATTGCCGTCTGCCCCGCCTCGAGGTCGACGCTGTCGGCCAGGCGCACCCCCACGGCGAACACCTCCTCGCCCCGGTAGCGCTCCCGGTAGGTCGCGGTATCCACGAAGTAGTCGACGTCCACGCTGGCGCCGTCGAAGACGCCCACCACCTCCAAGGCCCCCTCACCTGTCGCGGGGAACGTGGCTGTCAACGTGTCGCCCACCGCCAGGTCCTGCCCCTCGGACACGATCACGCCGCCGTCCAGCAGGGCGTCCAGGGAGCCGTCCACCATGTCGAGCGCGTAGATCTGGTCGATGCGGTCGGCGTCCGCGCCGATCACGAACCGGTCGGCGCCACCGTCGCGGGTGAAGGTCCCCATGCGTTGGGTGACCGCCAGGCGCACCTCGTCGAGCCCGCCCAGCTCGTCGGCGATGTCACCGGAGATGGGCTGGAACGTCGTCGACCGGACGTCGAAGTCCAGCAGGTAGACCTCGTCGACCGCGTCGGTGATCGAGGCGGTCATCGAGGCGGCGAAGATGGTGACGAAGCTCACCAGACCGACCCCGATCATGAGCGCGGACGCCGTGGTGGCCGTGCGCCGCGGATTGCGCATGGCGTTCTCGCGCGCGAGCTCGCCGCGGACCCCGAACCAGCGGGCGACCGGCCAGCCGAGCACCCGCACGATCGGCCGGGCGACGAGGGGGGCGAGAAAGGCGACGCCGAGGAAGACGGCGACAGCGCCGCCCCCCAACGCGATCAGGTCCGCTGCGCCGAAGAGGCCCAGCAGCAGCAGGGCCACCCCGCCCAGCAGCAGCACGGACCCCACGGCGCTGCGAATCCAGCCCTGCCGGCCGGTCGGGGGCGCGGCGACGGCCTGCAGCGCCTGCACCGGCGCGATGCGGGTGGCGCGCAGCGCCGGCGCGACCGCTGCCGTGACCGTGACCACCAGGCCCACCACGACCGCCACGACCACGGTCCGTACCTGGAACACCAGTCCCTCGGCCGGCAGGTCGAGACCGAACGCGGCCAACATCGCCCGCAGCGCGATCGCGAGGAGGGCGCCGAGCGCCAGGCCGACGGTGCCCCCCAGCAGCCCGATGACCCCCGCCTCGGTGAGCACGGACACCAGCACCTGCCGGCGGCTGGCACCGACGGCCCTCAGCAGCGCGAACTCGCGGACGCGCTGCGCGACGATGATCGAGAACGTGTTGACGATGATGAAGACGCCGACGAAGAGCGCCACGCCGGCGAAGACGAGCAGGGCGGTCGAGAAGATCCCAAGCACCTGCCCGATGGACTCGGTGTTCTCGTCGATCAGCTGCTGGGCGGTGGCCACCTCGAAGTCGTCGCTGATCGCCGCAGAGATGCGTTCGGCGAGGACGTCCCCGCTCACACCCTCGGCGGCGAGCACGTCGATGGAGTCGAAGTCACCATCGGGGCTGTAGCGGGCGACCGCCGTTTCGAGGTCGAACAGGGCCACCGTCGCCCCCGCGAGGTTGTCGGCCTCACCAAAGCCGACCACCCCGACCAGGGTCACCGTCTCCGCCGCCGCCCCGGCGGCCACACCGATCTCCTCGCCGACCTCGAACCCCTGGGTGCGGGCCGTGAACGCGTCCACGGCCACCTCGCCCTCGCGTTCGGGCAGCCGACCCTCGCGCACCTCGATGCCGCCGAAACCCGGGTGGCTCGGCGCGTTGAAGCCCAGCGTCGGCGCTCCCGTGCCCCCGACGGGCTCCCCGTCGGGACGCACGATCTGGGCGATGCCGCCAACGACGGGATCCGCCGCTGTGACGCCCTCCACGACGCGGACCGCTTCGAGCAGGGCCGCGGGCACGCTCGCGCGCTCCTGGGTGAAGCCCGCGCCGAAGGCGGGGTCGGCACCCGCGGGGCGGACGTTGGCGTCCACGCCGCCGGCCGTCTGCGTGATGACGTCGGCGAACGATCGCTCGATGGTGTCGGTGAGGATGAAGCTGCCCGCGACGAACGCGACGCCGAGGACGACGGCCAGGGCCGTCAGGGCCAGGCGCAGCTTGTGGGCCAGCAGGCCCTTCCAGGTGACGCGCCACATGCCGCCTAACCCTTCGCATCCGGGGCCGGTGTCGCGGTCTCGAGGTGCTTCAGGTGGTCCAGGACAGCCTCGGCGGTCGGATCGGCCATGTCGTCGACGACCGCCCCGTCGGCCAGGAAGAGGACGCGGTCGGCGTAGGCGGCCGCTGCTGCGTCGTGGGTGACCATCACGATGGTCTGGCCGAGCTCGCGCGCAGAACGTTGCAGGAGCTCGAGCAGCTCCGCGCCGGAGCGCGAGTCGAGGTTGCCGGTCGGCTCGTCGCCGAAGACGATCTCGGGCCGGGTCGCGAGGGCGCGCGCCGCCGCCACCCGTTGCTGCTGCCCGCCGGACAGCTCGGACGGACGGTGGGTCAGCCGGTCGCGGAGCCCGACCTGGTCGATGAGCGAGTCCACCCATTCGCGGTCCGGGGTGGCGCCCGCGAGGCGGATCGGCAACCAGATGTTCTCCTCGGCCGTCAGGGTCGGGATCAGGTTGAAGGCCTGGAAGATGAACCCGACGCGGTCGCGCCGCAGGCGCGTGAGGTCGTTCTCCTTCAGGGCGGTGATCTCCGTGTCACCGATGTGCACCGTTCCCGATGTCGGCCGGTCGAGCCCGGCCAGGCAGTGCAGGAGGGTCGACTTGCCGGATCCTGAGGGTCCCATCACCGCGGTGAAGCCGCCGACGGGGAACGCCACGCTGACCCCCGCCAGCGCACGCACCTGGGTGTCACCCGTGCCGTAGGTCTTCACCAGATCGTTCGCCGCTGCCGCAACGCGTGTGCGCAGCCCTGTCTCGTCAGCCATGTCTGGTCCGCTCCTCGCCTGCGCACCGCTCGTGTGACCGGCGTGCGCGCCCACACTGGCAGGCGTCTTTCCGCGCCGCCTCCTGCGTCCGGCTGATGTTGGACTCCTCCTGCGGGATGAGGTCCTACACGCCGGGCTGGACGAGGCCCGCCTCGTAGGCGAGCACGACCGCCTGCACGCGGTCGCGCAGCCCGAGCTTGGCGAGGATGTGCCCCACGTGGGTCTTGACCGTCGTCTCGCTCACCACCAGCTCCTCGGCGATCTCCTGGTTCGCGAGGCCGCGGGCGACCAGGCGCAGCACCTCGAGCTCGCGGTTGGTCAGACGCTCGAGGGCATCGGGGGGCGGTCCGTCGTCCTGTGAGCGTGCCGCGAACTCCTCGAGCATCCGCCGGGTGATCGCGGGGGCCAGCAGGGCGTCGCCGCGCGCGACGATGCGGACGGCCCGGATGAGATCCTCCGGCGGCGCGTCCTTGAGCAGGAACCCGCTGGCGCCTGCGCGCAACGACGCGTAGACGTACTCGTCCAGATCGAAGGTCGTGAGGATCAGGACGGCCGGACGGTCTCCGTCGCGGCCCTCCACGATGCGGCGTGTGGCCTCGACCCCGTCCACGCGCGGCATGCGGATGTCCATGAGGACCACATCGGGGCGCAGCGCCAGTGCCTGCTCGGCCGCCTCCTGGCCATCGCCTGCCTCGGCGACGACCTCGAGATCGTCCTCCGCCTCGATGATCATCCGAAAACCGGCGCGCATCAACGCCTGGTCGTCGGCGATGAGGATGCGGATGCTCATGGGGCGGTGGCCGCCGGTTCGACGGTCGATGCGTGCTGGTCGAGGGGGGCTGCGGGCAGGCGGGCGGTGACCTGGAAGCCACCACCCGACCGTGCACCGGTCTCCAGGCTGCCGCCGACCAGGTGCGCCCGTTCACGCATCCCGAGGATCCCGTGGCTCCCCTCGGCGCCGGGGCGGGGTTCCCGCGGTGGTCCTCGGCCGTCGTCGGTGATCGCAACGGTCAGGGCCGTATCGCTGTAGTCGAGCCGGACGGCCGCGTGCTCGGTGGCGGCGTGGCGCAGGACGTTCGTGAGGGACTCCTGCACGATGCGGTACGTCGAGAGCTCGACGCCGGCCGAGAGGGGTCGGCGTCGGCCGAGGACCTCGATCGTCACCCGCAAGCCGGCCTCGCCGAACTCCTGGAGGAGGTCGGGAAGGTCGTCCACGGTCGGCTGGGGAGCGAAGGTCCGGTCGGCCCCCAGCAGCCGGAACACCGCGCGCATCCGCGCGAGGCTGTCCCGGCCGCAGGCGATGATCTGCTCCACCGCCTGGCGCGCGCGTTCGGGGTCCCGGTAGACGAGCCGGCGGGCCCCGCCGGCCTGCACCACCATCACGCCCAGGCTGTGCGCGACGATGTCGTGCAGCTCCCGGGCGATGCGGGTGCGCTCCTGGGCGACGGCCAGCGCGGCCTCCCGCTGGCGTGCCTGCTCCAGCCCTGTGGAGCGGTGCTCCAGCTCGTCGGCGTACGCCAACCGGACCCGCTGACGGTCACCGAGCAACCAGGCTGCGCCGATGACCACCATCTGGCTGAGCAGGAATCCGGCCCCGCCGTGCGCCAGCAGCAGCACGACCGCGAGGCACTGCGTCGCGAGCAACCACGGGACGGAGATGCGCCGCTCCCGGTGCGCCGCCACGGTGTACAGGGCGATGAGCGGGGCCCACAGCTGGGCGGGCGCCTCCAGCTGGATGATCGTCACGGCGCCGGCCAGCGTGAGGGCCAGCACCAGCTGCGGCAGACGTCGCCGCAGCACCAGGGCCCCGATCATGGCCGTGAGCGCCAGGACCGCGGGCAGCGTCAGTCCGGTGTAGCCCTCCAGCAGCACGTCCTCCGGGCGGACGACCCAGTGCAGGGACAGCTCGACAGCCAGCACCACCGCGGCCAGCGCGGCGTCCTGGAGCGCAGCAGGGCCGGACCGGACCACGTGGCGCAGCCGCCTGGCGCGCCGCGCCATGGACCTCTGCGCCGGTGGCTCCTCGCGCCGTGATGCATCGGTGGAGGCCTCCCCGGATGATGGGTGGGTGTCCCCGGGTGGGTGGGCGGACTCCCCCTGCCGCAGCAGGCCCACCAGCCGGCGGAGCTCGAGCAGGCCCGCGCGACCGCTCTCCTCGACGGTCAGCAGCGCCGCTGCCGCCCGCTCGGGGGCCACAGCGAGCGTCCTGCCGGATGCCTGCGCCTGGGTCACCATCGCCGAGATGCTGTGCGCGAGGACGTCGCGGAGCTCTGTGGCGATGCGGTCGCGTTCGTCGCTGACCGCGAGGCTCGCCCGCTCGGCACGTGCCCGCTCGAGACCACGAGCCCGACTCTCGAGCTCGGTTGTCCTGGCGCGGTCCAGGCGCCGTCGGTCGCCGAGGAGCCATGCTGCTGCCAGGACGACGACGTTGGTGCCAAGGTGACGGACGGCGTCCGCCAGCACCAGGGCCAGCAGGGTCAGGGCCGCGAAGCCCGCCAGCGATGCCAGCGCCCGACGTCGGGGCGCCTCTGCGGCGACGGTGTACAGGGCCAACACGGCGGTGAGACCCGGGTTGGGCAGTGACAGGGCTGCCGCACCGACCATGGCGCACCCGACCGCGAGAAGGGTCGTGACCGGTGCACGGCGGCGCCAGGCGATCGGCACGGTGGTCGCCATGGTGACCGCGACGGCCAGTGGTGTCGGCCCGCGGTAGCCGGGGAGCAGGGCTTGGGCTTCAGGCACCCAGAGCAGCGGCAACGACACCGCGGTGAGCGCGACAGCCGCGAGGGCGTCGGCCACGGCAATGCGGGATGTGCGCTCGTCACCCTGGGGCATCACGCGACTGACCGTAGCGGGGGACGATGCCACGGGCATCCTCCCACACGACGAGGGCCGGCTCCTCCCCGAGGAGGAGCCGGCCCTCGTCAGCAGTGGAGCGGGTCTAGCCGATGAAGCCGTTCTCCTGCAGCCACTCGCGGGCGATGTCCTCCTCGAACTCGTCCTCGACGTCGCGGCGCGCGTTCAGCTCCTGCATCGTCTCGAGGTCCAGAGCGTTGGCGATCTCAGCGAACAACTCGCTCAGCTGGTCGCCGTGCTCCTCGTGGGTCTCCTCGCGGACGGTCACCGACGGGTTGTACGGCGGGAAGAAGCCTTGGTCGTCCTCCAGCACCGTCAGGTCGAGGGCGGCGATCCGGCCGTCGCTGGCGAAGACCTCACCGAAGTTGCAGGGGTCGCGGTCGGCGGTGGCCTGGTAGACCGGGCCGATGTCCAGCACGGTGATGATGTCGGTCGGCACGTCGTAGCCGTAGTGCTCCTCCATGCCCGGCAGCCCGTCGTCGCGGCTCTCGAACTCCGACTCGATGCACAGCGTCGCGTCGTCGGGGGAGGACTCGACCAGCTCGCCGTACTCGGTGAGATTGGTGACACCGAACTCGTCGGCGGCCTCCTGGCTCTGGGCCAGCGCGTAGGTGTTGTTCAGCGGTGCCGGCTCGTACCAGACGATGCCGTTCTCCTCGAGGTCGGCTTCTCTGACCTGCTCGTACAACGCGTCGCCATCGCTGGTCACCTCGGTCTCACCGAGGAACTCGATCCAGCCGGTGCCGTTGTAGTCCCAGTAGAGGTCGATGTCGCCCGACTCCAGCGCCTGGCGGGCCACGACCGTGCCGCCCAGGTTGGTCTGGTCGGTCACCGAAGCCCCGGCTGCCTCGAGGGCCGCGATCGCGATCTGGCCCAGGATGAGCTGCTCGGTGAAGTCCTTGGACCCGACCGTGAACGAGGCGCCGGACAGGTCGTAGTCCGCGGCGATCGAGCCTTCGTCCTCATCGGTCCCACCGCTGCCGCCGACGTCGTCGCCGTCGTCACCACATGCGGTGACAACCAGCGCCAGCACGGCGAGCAGGGTTGTCAGTCGTACGAATACCGATTTCATTGGGAACAACCTTCCGAAACGAACTGGGACCAACGCCAACGGGCGAGATCCATTACGAGCATAGTAGGTCCACGCCGAGTCTACAGACCCCGCGGGCTGAGCACGTCCTCGGCGATCCCGGCGAGCCAGTCGATCATCAGCGCCAGGCCCGCGACGATGACCGCTCCGGTGAACGCGATGGTCGTCGGGCGGCCGAGCGAGAGGCCCGTGTTGATCAGCCCGCCGAGACCACGGCCGCCGATGAACGTCGCCAGGGTGGCCGTGCCGGTGTTGATGATCAGCGCCGTGCGCACCCCGGCGAGCATCACGGGGACCGCGAGGGGCAGCTCGATGCCGAACAGGACCTGTGCCTTCGTGAGGCCCATCCCGCGCCCGGATTCGATGATGAACTCGTCCACCTGGTGCAGGCCGACCATGGTGTTGCGCAGGATAGGCAGGGCCGAGTAGGCGACGAGGGCGACGATCGCCGGCTGGGTGCCGAAGCCGATCACCAGCCCGACCAGCACCATGACGCCGAGGGATGGGGTGGCCTGCGCGATGTTGGCCATGCCGACGATCGGGGTGACGAAGCGCCGCGCGAAGGGGCGTGTGAGCGCCACGCCGAGCGGCAGCATCAGCGCGAGCACGATCGCCGTGGAGATGCTGACCAGGTAGAGGTGGGTCTCGATCTGGCGGCGGATGACGGTCGGGTTGAGCCGACGCTGCTCGATGGAGTCCAGGCCGAGGGAGCTCATGTACAGGTACAGGGCGAACATCGCCGCACCCACGAGGAGGGGCGTGCCGAGGTAGCGCACGAGGCGGCGCCCCTCGCGCGAGACCGGCTCGGGTGCGTGCGAGGAGCCGGTGTCGACCGGCGCGTTGGCGGCCGTGCCCGACACTAGGTGCTCGTCCCCTGGTGCTCCGTGCCGACCCGCTTGGCCCGCTCGACCTCGGCCGCGGCCGAACGCATGGACTTGATCGCCTCGGTGATGGTCTCGATGGTGACCACCCCCTGGAACGCCCCGGTCTTGTCCACCACCACCGAGCAGCCCCCGTAGGAGGTGAGCATCTCGTTCAACGCGTCAGCCAGGGTGGCCTGCGGTTCCACGATCGCGCGCACGGGCGTACCGATCTGGTCGACCGGCAGGTTGGAGGCGGTGTCCTTGGCGTTGACCCACCGGGTCGGTTTGCGTTCGCCGTCGAGCAGCAGCACGAAGTTGCGGTCGTTGTCGTCGAGGGTTCGCCGTAGGTCGGCGTGTGTGGCCTCGGGCCCCCCGGTCGGGTAGTCCTCGAGCTCGACATCGCGGACCCGGCTGAGGTTGAGGCGTTTCAGGGAGGCGCCGGAACCGATGAAGTCCGCGACGAAGTCGTCGGCCGGGGCCGTCAGGATGGTCTCTGGGGTGTCGAACTGGGCGATGCGCGCGCTCTGGCGGAGAATGGCAATCCGGTCGCCCATCTTGATGGCCTCGTCGATGTCGTGTGTGACGAAGATGATGGTCTTCTTGATCTCGGCTTGCAGCCGGAGGAACTCGTTCTGCAAGCGCTCGCGGGTGATGGGGTCGATGGCGCCGAAGGGCTCGTCCATCAGCATGACCGGCGGGTCTCCGGCCATGGCACGGGCGACACCGATGCGCTGGCGCTGTCCGCCCGACAGCTCCTTCGGGTAGCGGTTGCGGTACGCCCCGGGGTCCATGCCCACGGTCTCGAGCAGCTCGTCGACCCGCGCCGTGACCCGCTGCTTGTCCCAACCGAGCAGCTTCGGCACGGTGGCGATGTTGTCGGCGATGGTCTTGTGGGGGAACAACCCGATCTGCTGGATGACGTAGCCGATGCGCCGGCGCAGGTCGTCCGGGTTGATCCTGGTGACGTCCTTGCCCTCGAGGAAGATCGAGCCCGAGGTCGGCTCGATGATGCGGTTGATCATCTTCATGGTGGTGGTCTTGCCACACCCCGACGGGCCGACCAGGACCACGATCTCGCCCTTGGGGATCGCCATGGTCACCCGGTCCACCGCCGGGTCCTCCAGACCGGGGTAGCGCTTGGTCAGCTCCTCCAGCCGGATCATCGGTTCGCCTGAGGTGGGCGTGGTGCGTGCGGTCTCAGTCACGGAGCCCTCGCGAGGTCGTGAGCTTCTGGATCAGGAACAGGAACGCGTCGAAGATCAGGGCGATGACGACGATGCCGACGGTGCCACCCAGGGTGATGTTGACAGCCTGCGCGCTGCCCAGGCGCGACAGTCCGCCCATGATGTCCTCACCCAGGCCACCGGCGTTGACGAACACGCCGATCGCGGCGATGCCAACGGTGATCTGGGTGGCGACTCGGATGCCCGTGATGATGACCGGCCAAGCCAGGGGCAGCTCGATGCGCAGCAGCCGCTGGCGGGCGTTCAGGCCCATGCCCTTGGCCGACTCGACGACTGCCTGATCCACGCCCCGGAGCCCCGCGATGGTGTTGCGGGTGATCGGCAGGAGGCAGTACATGGTCAGGCCGATCATCGCGGGCGTGGCACCGATGCCCACGAACGGGATGAAGAGCACAAACAGTGCGAAGGAGGGGATCGTCAGGAACGTCGATGTCACCGAGATCGTGACGCTGCGAAACCAGTTGCTGTGGTAGCTCACGATGCCGAGCAGCAAGGAGATGACGGTGCCGACGATGACGGGGACAGCGACGAGGTAGGCGTGTTCGATGCCCTGTTCCACCAGATTCGGCCAGCGATTGCCCAGGTAGTTCAGGAATTCCACGTCAGTCCGCTCGTCGGCACGGTCGCGCAGCGCTGTGGGCCGACCCTGGGGAAGGGATCAGCGTCGATCTTTTGGAGGACCGTATCCAGGCCTCCCCGCGGCTGCAAGGGACGGGCCGGAGACCGGGCCCCGTCGCGAGAGGGCCCGCGCGCTGCGCAGGCCCTCTCAGCCGATGTCAGTGCGGAGCTAGCCGATCCACTCATCGACGGTCTCGCGGTTGTCCTCGATCCAGCTCGCGGCCGCCTCCTGCCAGTTCTCCCTCTCGTCGCCGGGCTCATCGCCCGCTTCCTCGACGGCGGCGTTGAGGCTCGAGAGCTCCTCATCGCTCATCTCCCACGTGGAAATCCACTCGGCGACCTCGGGGAAGTCGTCGGCGAACCCGGTCCGGGAAATCGCGTGCAGCTGCTCCTCGTCGCCCCAGGCGTTCTCCGGGTCCTCCAGGCGCTTGAGGTCCTTCAGCCCGTACTCGGGGTGGGGAGTCCACAGCGTCACGACGATCGGCTCCTCGGCGTCGTACGCCCGCTGGAGCTCGGCCCGCATGGCGGCGGTGCTCGACGACTCGAGGGTGAACGCCTCGTCGAGGCCGTAGGTGGGAATGACGTCGTCCTCGAGGATCTGCATCATGCCGGCGCCGGACTCGATGCCGGTGATCGTGCCGTCGAACAGGTCGGCGTTCTCCGCGAGATCCTCGAGGGAGTCGACTTCCTCGACGTAGGCGGGGACGGTCAACTCGAGCGTCGCGGAGTCGTACCACACGCCGAGGTCCTCGATGTCCTCGCCGAACTCCTCCTGATAGGGAGCGTGCGTGTTCGGCAGCCACATGTCGAGCATGAGGTCGACGTCGCCGCCCGCCACCGCGGCGAAGACCGGCGCGACGTCGAGCTGGCGCTCGGTGACCTCGTAGCCCTCCTGCTCAAGAAGCTCCTTCCACATGAAGGTCGCGGCGATGTTCTCCTCCCACGGGATCCACCCGAGGGCGACCTCACCGCCGGATTCGGGGGTTTCTTCGCCGCTGACGTCCTCGCCCTCGCCGCCGTCATCGCCTTCGTCCGTGGTTCCGCACGCCGTCATGACGAGCGCCATCACCATCAGGGCGACCAGGCCACGCCAGCGGGTGTGCATATGGGGTGCGGTGCTCATGTATTGCTCCTCTCTGGGATCAATGGGTCCTACTATCGTCTCCATAGCACCCTAACGTTTTCGCTGCTACTCGTCCGGAGCCGCGCGGTCCTTCATGAAGCTCGTGATGCGGTCGAGGAATATGGCGATGATCACCACCGCAAGCCCGCTCTCGACGCCGAGCCCGATCTGCAGACGCGTGATCCCCCGGAAGACGTCTTCGCCGAGGCCCCCGGCGCCGATCATCCCGGCGACGACGACCATGGACAGGGCCAGCATGATGACCTGGTTGACCCCCTGCATGATCGTCGGCATCGCCAGGGGGATCTGGACCCGGGTGAGGACCTGGTTGTTCGTGGCACCGAACGCGCGCGCCGCCTCGACCACCTCCGGGTCGACCTGGCGGATGCCGAGCGCGGTGAGGCGTACTCCGGGCGGGATGGCGAACACGAGTGTGGCGACGAGCCCGGGCGGGGTCCCTGTGCCGAACAGCAGGACGGCGGGGATGAGGTAGACGAACACGGGCAGGGTCTGCATGAGGTCGAGGACGGGTCGCACCGCCGCACCGAGCAGATGATTTCGCGCGGCCATGATGCCGGTCGGCACACCGATCGCCACGGCGAGAATCGTGGCGACCAGGACCAGCGCGAGGGTGTCCATCGTCGAGTTCCAGAAGCCCATCGACTGGATGAGCAGGAAGGCCAGGAGGGAGAACCCCCCGAAGCGCCACCCGCGCAGCCAGAAGCCGAGCACGCCCGCCAGCAGGGCGAACAGCAGCGGGTGGGGCCACGTCAGCGCGGTCTCGAGCCAGCCGATGGATGTCTCGAGGATGCGCCGGATGAAGTCGAAGAACGCGGACATCTCCCGTACGAGAAACCGCACGAAGGCGGCCGCCCATTCGCCGATCGGGACGCGGGGAAGATCAGGCACCGGAGGCCTCCTCGGGTGTGCCGAGCGCGCCGAGCAGCAGGGCACGCGGCACCACGCCGACGAACCGGTCGCCCTCCACGACAGCGACCGGGATCTCGTACCTGGCTGCGGGCTGCAGGAGCTCGGCGATGGGGGTCTCGGGCGTAGCGCAGGGATAGTCCTCATGGAGACACCCCTCGATCGTGGTATCCCCGCGGGACGCGGCCTCGGCGAGCTCCCGGTCGCGGACGGCGCCGAGCAGACGGTGTTGGTCAACGACGTAGAGCTCGGTGCGCTGGTGCTCCTTGAGCTCCATCAGGGCCACCTTGGGGCCGTGGCGCGGTGACAGCGTAGCCACGGGCTCTCGCATCACGGCGGAGGCGGTCAAGATCCGCGAGCGGTCGACGTCCTGGATGAAATCCGCGACGTAGTCGTCGGCGGGCTTGTGCAGGATCGCCTCGGGCGTGTCGTTCTGCACGATCGCTCCCGCCTTCATCACCGCGACACGGTCGCCGAGGCGCATGGCCTCGTTCAGGTCGTGGGTGATGAACACGATCGTGCGCCGCAGCTCTTGCTGGAGCTCGATGAGCTGACCCTGCATGTCGCGGCGGATGAGCGGGTCCAGCGCGCTGAACGGCTCGTCCATGAGCATGATGTCGGCCTCCGTGGCCAGAGCCCGGGCAAGACCGACCCGCTGGCGCATCCCCCCGGACAATTGCTTGGGCATACGCTCGCCCCAGTCGGACAGCCCCACCATGTCCAGGGCCTTGGCGGCTCGTTCCCGTCGCTCGGCCTTGTCGACGCGTTGCACCTCCAGCCCGTACGCGGCGTTGTCGAGCACGGAGCGATGGGGGAACAGCGCGAACGTCTGGAAGACCATGCTGATCTTGCGGGCCCGCAAGGCCCGGAGCGCCTTGTTGTCGAGGGTGCTGATGTCCTCGTCGTCGATGAAGACCTTGCCGCTCGTGGGATCGTGCAGACGGTTGATGGTCCGGACCAGCGTCGACTTGCCGGACCCGGACAGGCCCATGATCACGAACAGCTCCCCGGCCTCCACCGTGAACGAGACGTCGTTGACGGCGCAGAACTGCCCGGTGCTTTCGTAGACGGCGTCACGATCCTCGCCGGAGCGCAGCGCCTCCAGCGCCCGTTCCGGGTGGTTGCCAAAGATCTTGAACAGGTGATCGGCCTGTATCGCGCTCATCGACTTCCTGACTACGGGGCAGCTGCGCGCTCCCCTCCACGGAGTCAGCCTGCCGCTCCTGCTCCGCCATATGCGCTGGTAGGGAGGCTATGAACAACCCTACAGGAGGGCCGGCGGCCTGCAAGGCTGCGGGTTACCGGCCGTCAGGGCCTGCCCACAGTGCGGCGCTGTGCGGAGGCAGGGTGAGCACGCCGTCGCCCGCGCTGACCTCCCCGCCGGCACCCCCGTACCGTGGTGCATCGGTGGAGACGAGCAGCGGCCATCTGCCTGGGGGCGCCGCGATCCTTGCCGGGCTCGCGGAGAGGTTGGCCGCCAGCAGCACAGGCGCGCCGCGTGGATCACCTCGGCGCAGGGACAGCTGATGGGCGTTCGGCGCGCCGGCGACCTCCACGAGGTCGCGGCGACCGTTGCCCAGGGCCGGGTGCTCTCGGCGCAGCCGGAGCAGCTCTGCCCACAGGGCGCGGCGGGAGGCCCCCTCGGGGGTCTCGGCCGCCGACCAGTCCAAGACGCTCGCGTCCCGGGTGGCGGGGTCCTGCGGATCGGGCACGTCGACCCCCGAGAAGGCCGCGAACGCGGTGAACTCCTCGGCGCGGCCGGTCCGGACCGCCGCGGCGAGCTCGGGTTCGGGGTGGCTCGTGAAGTACTGGAAGGGGCGGGTCTCGCCGTACTCCTCGCCCATGAACAGCATCGGGGTGGTCGGGGACGCGCAGAGCAGCAGGATCGCCACCCGGACGAGCGCCGGCTCGACCAGCGTCGTGAGCCGCTCACCGGCGGCGCGGTTCCCGACCTGGTCGTGGTTCTGCACGCAGGTCACGAGCCGGTGTCCGGGCACGTCGCCGAGCGGCGCGCCCACGGTGCGCTGCCGGTACTGCGAGTAGCGGCCGTCGAACAGGAACCCCCGGCGGTACGCCTGCGCCACGTCGGGCAAGCCCGCGTAGTCGATGTAGTAGCCCTCCCGCTCCCCGGTGACCGCGGTGTGGATCGCGTGGTGCAGGTCGTCGGACCACTGGGCGTGCATCCCCATCCCACCTGCCTCGGGCGGGCGGACGGTGGCCGGGTCGCAGCGGTCGGACTCGGCGATCAGCTGGCGGGGCCGCCCGGTGGCGACCTCGACGGCCTCGGCCGTGGCGGCGAGCTCGGCCAGGATGTGCACCGCCGACGTGTCGACCAGGCCGTGGACGGCATCCAGTCGCAGGGCGTCGACGTGGTAGTCGAGCAGCCAGGACCGCGCGCACTCAAGGATGAACGCCCGCACCGGGTCGCTGTGTGGCCCGTCCAGGTTGAGCGCGTCGCCCCACGGGGTGGCGTAGTGGTCGGTGAGGTAGGGGCCGAACTCGGGCAGGTAGTTGCCCGATGGACCGAGGTGGTTGAAGACGACGTCGAGCGTGACGGCCAGTCCGGCCCCGTGGGCCGCGTCGACGAAGCGCGCGAAGCCGGCCGGGCCGCCGTAGGGCTCGTGCACGGCCCACCAGGCCACCCCGTCGTAGCCCCACCCGCGCTCGCCGTTGAAGGCGTTGACGGGCATGACCTCGACGTGTGTGGCCCCGAGAGCCGCGAGCGCGGGCAGCCGTGGGATGGCCGCGTCGAAGGTGCCCGCGGCGGTGAACGTCCCGATGTGCAGCTCGTAGACCACGGCAGCCGATACCGGAGGCGCCCGCCAACCGGCGTCGGTCCACGCGAAGCGCCGGGGGTCGAGCACCCGGGCCGCCTCGTGCACCCCATGCGGCAGCCATCGAGCCGCCGGATCGGGCCGCGGCGCCCCACCGTCGAGTCGGAACCGGTAGTCGTGGCCGTGCGCGGCCTCGGCGCGTGCGGCGAACCATCCCTGTGCACCCGCCATCGCGATCTCGTGGCCACCGGTCAGCAGCGCCACGCGCTCGGCATGGGGGGCCCACAGCCGGAAAGTGGTGGTGTGGTCGTCGTGGGGCGTCGGTCCATGCCGGTGGGGGACGGAGGGCTGCTCGGTCATGAGGGTCGTCTCCTTGCTACCGGTCGGAACGCCGGGCGGCACGGGTCATGGCGATCGCCGCGGCGCCCAGCAGGAGCGCGACGGCGATGCGGACGGGGGTCACCCGCCGGGTCACGGGCCGGCCGACGGCGAGGATCTCCACGGAGTCGGCGTGGACCGCTGGGCCGCCGGCGTCCGCGGGGTGGGCGCGCAGGAACCTACCTCGGACACGGACGCGGTCACCGGCGCTGTGGGCCCCGCCCACGAGGCTGACGCGGTCGGCGTCGGCGGTCGGGATGGACACCGCCATGCCGGAGTTGGCGCCCCTGGGGCTGTGGTGGCTGGGGAGCGGGCCGATCGCCACGCCGTACGCGTCGTCGTTCAGCTGCACCCAGGCGCGCTCGCCGCGACGCAGCACCGCGCGCACGACCTCCCCGTCGAAGGTCACCGCCCGCCCGTCGAAGGCCGACGGGCACGCCAGGAGCTCGGCTGAGGTCACCGGCACGGGGCTGGCTCCCACGGCTACGGACGGGCGCGGCCGCTGGATCGTCTCGCTGGGCGTCGGGCACGGTGGCGCCGCCCGGCCCGGCACGGCCTCGGCGCGGAGGGCGGGGTGGTCGGGCTCGGGCACCAGGGCGTGCGCGCCCATCACCACCGCGCCCAGCGCGAGCACGATGACCAGCACGCCCAGCAGCGCCTCACGGGTCCTCACCTGTCCGGCCGCACGGCTCATGGTGGGCGCCTCACGTCTTGCCCCGCACGGTCGAGTAGAGGTAGCCGAACAGCGCGAACACGGAGACGAACTCCAAGCGCCCGACCCACATCTGCAGGATGTAGACGATCTTGAGTCCCGTCTCCATCTCGGGTCTGACGAGCCCGACGGACAGCCCGACGGCCGCCGCGGCCGACGTGCTCTCGAACAGCGCCTCCTGGAGGCTGTAGCCGTAGAACAGGCCCGTCACCGCGCCCGTGAGATACAGCCCGATGTAGAGCAGCAGCACCATGGCAGCGGAGCGGGCCAGCTCGTTGCTGACGATGCGGTTGCCCCCGGTGGCGTAGTAGTGCTCGACCACGACCGCGTTGCGCGGCAGCAGCATCCGCCGCAGGTCGGCGCGCACGGACTTGTACAGCAGGGCGACGCGCAGCGCCTTGATGCCGCCGGAGGTCGAGCCGGCCATCCCGCCGAGCGCCATGGCGATCACCAGCATCCCGGGCGCGAGCGTCCCCCAGTCCGTCTCGAACAGCTGCCCGGGCACCGTGTTGAACCCGGTGCCCGAGTGCGCGGACAGGATCTGGAAGAACCCACGCCGAAAGAGCATCTCGGCGCTGTCGAACGTGCCGCTGCGCGCCAGGCCGACCATCGCCACCGCGGACAACCCCGTCATGGTGAGCGCCAGCGTCCGGGTCTCGACGTTGCGGACGATCTCCCAGGGCCGGCGGTCCCACAGGTGGTGGTGGACGGCGAACGACAAGCTGCCGGCCACCATCAAGACGGCGGCGGCGGCCTCCACCCAGCCCGAGTGGTAGAAGGCCAGGTTGGCTGACGTCGGGGCGAATCCCCCGGTGTCGAACGCCGCCATGAAGAGGGTGACCGCGTGGAACAGGCCGGTGCCGAGCGGCATGCCCGCCACGAGCAGCGCGGCCCACAGCAGGCTGGTGCCGACCACCCCGTAGAACAGCGCGACCCGCCAGATGAAGCGGGCGGAGTGCACGACGTTCGGCAGGACCCGCTCCTCGCGCCCCTCACCGACGTACAGCCCCGTGAGCCCACCGCCGCCGGCGAACATGCTGAGGGCCACCAGGACGAGTCCCTGCCCACCGAGGAAGTGCATGAGGTGTCGCCACAGGTTCACGCTGTCCGACAGGTGGTCGAGGTCGTTGATGACGGCGAGCCCCGCGGTCGCGAAACCGCTCATCGCGTCGAAGTAGGCGTCGAGGAAGCTCGCGTAGTGGCCGGACAGGAACAGGGGGATCGCGCCGACGAACGCCGCCGCCAGCCAGGCCAGCGCCACCACCGCCATGGCGTGGCTCCACTGCATGTCCCGACGGATGTGCAGCCGCCACTCGGCTGTCTGTCCCACCAGCACGGCGAGAGCGGCGGCGATCACGAAGCCCAGCGCGTCGTCGACCTCGCCGCGCGCGGCGCCCAGCGACGCGGGCACCAGCATCGTGACGCCGAGGCCCGTCAGGATCCGACCGGTGTAGAGGCCGATGATCCTCATGTCCGTGCGGTCCGGCCGTACCAGCACCGTGATGTCGCCCCGATCTCCTCTGTGTGCGGCACGGTCTGGTCCGTGCCCCGCGAGGCGGATCACCGCGCCCGACGGCGCCGCGCCCCGTGGCCATCAGTCTGCCTGCTCCACTCGGGGCCGACGATCCGGTGACCGACGCATCCTGCGCCGCTGTGGGCCGGCACGCGCGTCCGGGGGTGGCTCGCCGCGGGCCCACGCGACGACCTCCTCGGTCATCGTGGGTCGCCGCGAGGCGGTGATCAGCGCCATGTCGCCGGGGCGCAGACGGGTGCCGCCCGTGGGCACGATCGCTTGGGAGCCGTGCACCAGGGCGGTCAAGAGGGCTCCGGCAGGCAGGGGCACGTCCCGGATCCGCTGCCCGGCCACGGACAGGTCGTCGGTGATGTCCACCTCGATGAGATCCACCTCGACGCCGTCCAGGGGCAGGGCCTCGGCGACGGGCGCCCAGACGCGTGCGCCCTCGCGCAGCCCGAGCAGCCGCGCGACCACACCGACCGTGGAGCCCTGGACCGCCGTCGAGGCGAGCACTACGAAGAAGACGATGTTGAAGACCGCGGCCCCCTGCGGGTATCCGGCGGTGAGGGGAAAGGTCGCGAGCACGATGGGCACCGCACCGCGCAGGCCCGCCCACGCCACCAGGGTCTTCTCCTGCCAGGTGAACGACTGGCGGGCCGTGCACAGCGCGACGGCCAGGGGACGGGCGAGAAGGATGAGGACGACCGTGATCGCCAGGGCGGGCGGGGTCACCGGCGGCAGGCTGGTGGGCACCACGAGCAGGCCGAGCACGAGGAACAACCCGATCTCGGCGACGTTGGCCAGACCCTCGTGGAAGACCCGGATGCTGCGCCGGTGGCGGGGGACCCTGACCCCGACGAGCAGGCCGGCGACGTAGACGGCCAAGAATCCGGAGGCGCCGAGCTCGGCAGCGACGCCGTAGGCCAGTCCGGCCAGGCCGAGCGCCAGGATCGGGAAGAGGCTCTCGCCGCTGAGCTCGAGCCGGTGGATCGCAGCGCTGCCGACCCATCCGGCGACCAGACCGACCGCCAGTCCGCCGCCGAGCTGCAGCACGCCGAACGCCACCCAATCCAGCGGGCCCGGCTGGGACAGCCAGGCCTCCAGCACACCCAGGGTGAGCATGATGGCCACCGGGTCGTTGGTCCCCGACTCGACCTCGAGCACGGACATGAGTCGCCGGGGCAAGGGAGCCTTGCGGACCACGGCGAACACCGCGGCCGCGTCCGTCGACGAGACCACCGCCCCGATGAGCGCAGCCGTCAGGGGCGTGACGCCGAGCAGGAAGAACACCGCGACCGCCACCACCGCGGCCGTCATCAGCACCCCGACGGTGGCCAGCAGCAGACCCGGCACGGCGGCGCGCCGGAGGTCGCTGGGTTTGGTCGTGAGGCCGCCGGAGAAGAGGATGACCAGGAGCGCGACGATGCCCGCGTGCTGGGCGACCTCGGGCTCGTCCAGGTCGATCCACCCCAGGGCGCCGATCGCCATCCCGAGCCCGAGGAACAGCAGCAGGCCCGGCACCCGCAGGCGCGCGGCGAAGCCGGCGGCCAGCACCCCCGCGACGAGCAGGGCGGCCGCCGCGAGCACGCCCGGGTCGGTGATGAGGTCGGTCGTCACCCCGCGACCCTCCGGCTCAGCCCGTCACACCGGGCGCAGCCAGAGGGTTGCCAGGGGCGGGACCGTGATCTCGGCGGAGGCCGGCAGCCCGTGCCAGGCCACGTCCTCGGCGACCACCCCACCGAGGTTGCCGACGTTGCTGCCCGCGTAGCGCTCACCGTCGGTGTTCAGGACCTCGGCGTACTCCCCGGCGACGGGCAGACCGAGCCGCAGACCGTGGCGGGGGACGGGGGCGAAGTTGCCGACGCACACCAGCGGGGGCACACCCTCGCGGCCCCATCGGACGAAGGACAGCAGGTTGTCGTCGGTGTTGTTCGCATCGATCCACGTGAACCCGCTGGGCTCGGTGTCGCGCTGCCACAGCGCCGGCTGCTCCCGGTAGACGGCGTTCAGGTCGCCGACCAGGCGCTGCAGACCGGCATGGTCCTGCTCGCCGAGCAGGTACCAGTCGAGCTGGCGCTCCTCCGCCCACTCGCGCCACTGCCCGAACTCGCCGCCCATGAACAGCAGCTGCTTGCCCGGGTGCGCCCACATGTAGCCGTACAGCGCCCGCAGGTTGGCGAACTTCTGCCAGCGGTCGCCGGGCATCTTGTCGAGCAGGCTGCGCTTGCCGTGCACCACCTCGTCGTGCGACAGGGGCAGGATGTAGTTCTCGCTCCAGGCGTAGAGCAGGCCGAAGGTCAGCTGGTGGTGGTGGTAGCGCCGGTGGATGCTGTCGCGCGAGAAGTAGTCCAGCGTGTCGTGCATCCAGCCCATGTTCCACTTGAACCCGAACCCGAGCCCCCCGAGGTGCACCGGGCGGCTGACCCCGGGCCACGCCGTGGACTCCTCGGCGACCATGAGCGCGTCGGGGTTGCGGCCGTACACCGTCTTGTTGAGCTCGGCGAGGAAGCTGACCGCCTCGAGGTTCTCGCGTCCCCCGAAGGCGTTGGGCACCCATTGGTCCTCCTCCCGCGAGTAGTCGAGGTACAGCATCGATGCCACGGCGTCGACGCGCAGACCGTCGATGTGCAGATCCTCGATCCAGAACAGCGCGTTGGCGATCAGGAAGTTGCGGACCTCGTTGCGGCCGAAGTTGAAGACCAGCGTGCCCCAGTCAGGATGCTCGCCCTGGCGGGGGTCGGCATGCTCGTACAGGGCGGTGCCGTCGAAGCGGGCGAGGGCCCACTCGTCCTTCGGGAAGTGCGCAGGAACCCAGTCGACGATCACCCCGATACCGCGCTGGTGCAGGTGGTCGACCATGAACCGGAAGTCGTCGGGATCGCCGAAGCGCGCCGTGGGCGCGAAGTACCCGGTGACCTGGTATCCCCACGACCCGCCGAACGGATGCTCGGCGACGGGCAGGAGCTCGATGTGGGTGAAGCCGAGCTCGGTGACGTGGTCGGCGAGGGGTCCGGCGATCTCCCGGTAGGTCATGGGACGGCCGTCGTCCCCGTGACGCCACGAGCCGAGGTGCACCTCGTAGATCGAGACGGGCGCATCGGACGCCCGGCGCTCGCGGCGCGTCGCGAGCCACTCGTTGTCCTCCCACCGGTAGCTCGACTGGTGGACGCGGCTGGCGGTGCCCGGAGGCACGTCGGTGGCGAACGCATAGGGGTCGGCGCGGGTCACGAGGTGGCCCTCGGCCGTGACGATCTCGTACTTGTAGTAGGCGCCGGAGCCGACCTCGGGCAGGAACAGCTCCCAGGTCCCCGAGCTGCCCAGCAGGCGCATCGGGTGCAGGCGGCCATCCCAGCTGTTGAAGTCCCCGATGACCCGCACGCCCTGGGCCGCGGGGGCCCACACCGCGAACGCCGTGCCCTCGACGCCGTCGACCGTGGTGGTGTGCGCCCCCATGCGCCGCCACAGCTCCTCGTGACGTCCCTCACCGGCGAGGTGCAGATCGACATCGCCCAGCGTCGGCCAGAACCCGTAGGGGTCCTGCAGGTCGTACGCGGTCCCGTCAGCGTAGGTCACCCGCAGGCGGTACGCGCCGGCGGTCGGCGGCTCGGGGAGCGCGACCTCGAAGAACCCCGCATCGACGCGCCGTTCGGCCGCCACGGGGTCGGAACCGTCGACGACCACCTCGACGCCCTCCGCGTCGGGGCGCCACGCGCGCACGACGCCCTTGCCGTCCACGGTGTGGAGGCCGAGCACCCGGTGCGGTTCGCGGTGCGTGCCGGCGACGATGGCGTCCACGTCGGCCTGGGCGGCTCGCCAATCGGGGGATTGCGAGACTCGGGACGTGCGGGATTTAGCCATATCGGGACTCCTACCCGAAGTCGGGCGGTTCAGCACGCGTTGGATGCCGCCGATGGGGATCGGCACCCACGCGGGACGGTTCGCGAGCTCGTAGCCGAGCTCGTAGACAGCCTTGTCGAGCTCGAAGGCCGCGAGCTGGTTCCACACCTCGACGTCCTCGGGCAGCAGGTCCTGGCGGACCAGCGCCCCGAGGTAGCCGTCGAGGAAGCGCCGGCGCGCTTCGTCGCGCCATGCGACGGACTCGGGCGTCAGCGGACCCCCGATGTTGCCGGTCGCCGCGGCGTAGTCGAACGAGCGCAGCATGCCCGCCACGTCGCGCAGCGGCGGATTGGGTCTGCGGCGCTCTGCCAACGACCGGCTCGGCTCGCCCTCGAAGTCCAGGAGCTGCCACCGTCCCTGGGCGTCGGCCAGGACCTGGCCGAGGTGCAGGTCGCCGTGGATGCGGATCGCCATGCCCGATGCGGCAGCGGGCCCCAGGTCGTGCAGGCGTGCGCGCAGCTCCTCCTGGCGCTCCAGCACCGGCGCTGCGACAGCGGATGCGACCCGGCTCGCGGTGTCGAGCACCCGCTCCGCCTGCGCGCGCATGTCGGTGACCCACGAACCCGCACCATCGGTGGCGGGGACCGCGCCGAAGGCCGCGGCCAGGGTGTCGTGCATCGCCGCGATCGCCGCCCCCAGGGTTTCCACGGCCGGCAGGACGGTCGACCTCTGGGGGTCGGCCCGTGCGACGTCATCGACCGCCAGCGCCCACCCCTCGCGCCCGCCCGCCACGAAGTCCGACAGCACCGTGAGGGCGGTCCCCATGCCCCCCGCGCCGACCAGCTCCAGAGCCCCGTGCTGGCGCGGGACCCCGGTGAACCCCCGTTCGGTCAGCGCGCGGGTCACCTCGACGTCGGGGTTCACGCCGGTCTCGATGCGCCGGAAGACCTTGAGGATCAGCTCCTCGCCGAAGACGATGGAGGTGTTGGACTGCTCGGCCGACATCCGCCGCGGCTCGCCGATCGTGACCGCGCCGCCCTCGACCGGCCTGCCGACGACCCCCGCACTGCTGCCGCCGCCCGGATGCTGGGCAGTCGAGAGGCTGAGCTCGGCCAGGAGCCGGGCCGCGGCGGGGACCGCGGTGGCGTCGGCGAGGCCGGTGCCCTCCACGTGTAGGGCGAGCGGGGTGCCGGACGCGGGTGCGGCGAGCGGCACCTGGTAGCGCTCGGCGTGCCCGTCGGCGAACGCGACATCGACCAGCGCGTCGAGCACCTGGGTGCCGTCGCCACCGGTGAGCTCGATGAGGTCGGCCACGCGCATGGAGCGCACGGTGCGCGCCTTGCCCGCGAACCACCGTTGGGCGGGAATCCATGCCGCCAGGCCGGCGGTCAGCTCGGCCGTCATTCCATGGTCTCCACGAGCTCGAACCAGTAGAAGCCGTGCTGGCCCAGGGTGAGCAGGTAGGGCCACTCGCCGATCGCCGGGAAGGGGGTGCGTCCCAGCAGCTCCACGGGCGTTCGCCCGGCGAAGCGGGAGAGGTCGAGCTCCACGGGCTGCGCCGTGGCGGCCAGGTTCGCCACGACCAGCACCGTGTCGTCCTCGGACTCCCGCAGGAACCCGAGGATCTTGTCGTTGGAGGACGTCAACGGCGTGAACTTCCCCAGGCCGAACACCGGGTGCTGCTTGCGCACGTTCACCAGGTTGCGGACCCAGTGCAGCAGGGAGTTGGGGTGACGCTGCTGCGCCTCGACGTTCACCGAGGGGAAGCCGTAGACGGGGTCGAGCACGGGGGGCGCGTACAGAGCCGCGAAATCCGCCCGGGAGAAGCCCGCATTGCGGTCGGGGTTCCACTGCATCGGCGTGCGGACCCCGTCGCGGTCACCGAGGTAGATGTTGTCGCCCATGAGGATCTCGTCGCCGTAGTACATGATCGGCGAGCCCGGGAGGCTGTAGAGCAGGGCGTGGAACAGCTCGGCCACCCTCCGGTCGTTGTCGAGCAACGGCGCGAGCCGGCGCCGGATCCCCACGTTGATCTTCATGCGGGGGTCGTTCGCGTACTCGGCGTACATGTAGTCCCGCTCCTCGTCCGTCACCATCTCGAGCGTGAGCTCGTCGTGGTTCCGCAAGAAGATGCCCCACTGGCAGTTCTCGGGGATCGTTGGCGTCTGGGCGAGGATCTCGGTGATGGGATGGCGTTCCTCGCGCCGCAGCGCCATGTACATGCGGGGCATGAGCGGGAAGTGGAAGCACATGTGGCACTCGTCGCCGTCCTCGCCGAAGTAGTCGACGACGTCGGCGGGCCACTGGTTCGCCTCTGCGAGCAGGACCTTGCCGGGGTGGGTGGCGTCGACCTCCTTGCGGAGCAGGCGCAGGTAGTCGTGGGTCTCCTTGAGGTTCTCCCCGTCGGTCCCGTCCCGCTCGAAGAGGTACGGGACGGCGTCGAGGCGGAAGCCGTCGAGGCCCAGATCGAGCCAGAACCGCACGACGTCGAGCATCGCCTGCGCGACCTCGGGGTTGTCGTAGTTGAGGTCGGGCTGGTGGTGGAAGAACCGGTGCCAGTAGTACGCCCCCGCCTCGTGGTCCCACGTCCAGTTGGAGTGCTCGGTGTCCACGAAGATGATCCGGGCGTCGCTGAAGCGCTCATCGGTGTCGCTCCAGACGTACCAGTCCCGCTTGTCCGACCCGGGCTGGCGGGCCTCCTGGAACCACTGGTGCTGGTCGCTCGTGTGGTTCATGACCATGTCGGCGATGATGCGGATGCCGCGGGCGTGGGCGGCCTCGAGCAGCTCGCGCACGTCATCGACCGTGCCGTACTCGGGCAGCACCGCGTAGAAGTCGGCGATGTCGTAGCCGCCGTCGCGCAACGGCGAGTCGTAGAACGGCACCAGCCAGATGCAGTCGACGCCGAGCCACTCGATGTAGTCGAGACGGTCGATGAGGCCCTGGATGTCGCCGGTCCCATCGTGGTTGGAATCGTTGAAGCCCCGGATCAGTGCCTCGTAGAAGATCGCTGTCTGGTACCAGAGAGCATTGGCTTCGACGGTCACGGGTCTCCTCGCCGGGGTGAGCCTGGTCGTGCGGCCGCGTGGACTAGAGCGACCGCAGTCGCAGGACGTGGGCGGATTCGATGGCAGGGTCGAGCCGGACGTAGTTCTCCGCACCGTGCCAGATGTAGGTGGTCTCCGTCAGCAGGTCGTGCGCCTCGAAGGGCCCGGCGTGCTCCAGCCCGAGCTGCCACAGGTCCAGCCAGGTGAGGCCCTCCTGGGGATGGTGGGGGTCGAGGTTGACGATCGCAAGGATCGCCCCCTGCCGGTGCTCGTCGACCTTGGAGAAGCACAGCAGCGCGTCGTTGCCGATGTGGTGGAACCAGATGTTGCGCAGCTGCGCGAACACCGGGTGGGCGCGGCGGATGCGGTTGATGCGGGCGATGTAGGGCGCGAGGGAGTCCGTCCGCTCCCAGTCACGCGGCCTGAAGCGGTACTTCTCCGACTCGAAGTACTCCTCGCTGCCGGGCTCCAGTGGCTCGGCCTCGCACAGCTCGTAGCCGGAGTAGATGCCGTAGGCGGGGGAGAGCAGTGCGGCCAGCACGAGCCGCAGCTTGAACGCCGCACGCCCCCCCGTCTGCAGGAACTCGGTGAGGATGTCGGGGGTGTTCGGCCAGAAGTTCGGACGATAGTAGTCCGCCATGTCGGTGTGGGCGAGCTCGGTCAGGTACGCCGTCAGCTCCTGCTTCGTGTTGCGCCAGGCGAAGTAGGTGTAGCTCTGGCTGAAACCGAGCTTCGCCAGGGTCTGCATCATCTTGGGACGCGTGAACGCCTCGGCGAGGAAGATCACCTCGGGGTGCTCGGTGCGGATCTCGTCGATGACCCACGCCCAGAACGGCAGGGCCTTGGTGTGGGGGTTGTCCACGCGGAAGATCGTCACGCCGTGGGCGATCCAGTGGTCCAGGATGCGTTTGAGCTCGGCCCAGAGCCCTTCCCGGTCCTCGGTGCCGAAGTTGATCGGGAAGATGTCCTGGTACTTCTTGGGGGGGTTCTCGGCGTACTGGATCGAGCCGTCGGCACGGTGCTTGAACCAGTCCGGGTGCTCGGTCACCCACGGGTGGTCCGGCGAGCACTGGATGGCGTAGTCCAGGGAGACCTCCAGGTCGTTCGCGGCGGCCTCGGCCACGAAGCGGTCGAAGTCCTCGATCGTCCCGAGCTCGGGATGGACCGCATCGTGCCCGCCCTCCTCGCTGCCGATGGCCCAGGGCACGCCAGGGTCGTCGGGCCCGGGCTCCAGGTCGTGCGGGCCTTGGCGCCCCTTGCGGTTCGTGCGGCCGATCGGGTGGATCGGCGGGAGGTACACCACGTCGAAGCCCATCTCGGCGATGGCGGGCAGGCGCTTGGCCGCTTCGGCGAAGGTGCCGCTGCGGGTCTCCGTGGCCCCCTCCGAGCGGGGGAACATCTCGTACCACGCACCGAAGCTGGCCGCCGGCCGGTCCACCCACAGAGGCAGGTCCGGCGCGCTGACGCTCTGGTCCAGACGCTCCGGGTGGCGCTCCAGGACCGCCAGGGTGTCCGGCTCGCCGGCGGCGTCCACCCGCTCCCGCAGGCCGGCGTCGCCGCGCAGGGCCGCCACGGTCTCGTTGAGGAGCTCCCGGGCGGCCTTGGAGGCGCCCTTGAGGCGACGCTCGAGGAGCGCGGCCCCTTCGAGCAGCTCCACCTCGAGGTCGCGCTGCCCGGCGGCGTGCTTCTTCTGGAGCCCGTCGAGCCAGGTCACGTAGTGGTCGGTCCAGCCCATCACCTGGTAGCGCCACGCGCCCATCCGGTCCACGGGGAAGTCCCCGTACCACCGGTCGTTGGTGTCCAGGCGCATCGGCATCTCGCGCCACCGGGTGTCCCCGGGCCCGCGGTAGCGCACCGCGGCGGCGATCTTGTCGTGCCCCTCGCGGAAGATGTCGGCCCCGACGATCACGTCGTCGCCCACCACCGCCTTGGCCGCGTACCGCCCACAGTCCACGGACGGCGTGACGTGTTGGATCTCGACGCGTCCCTTCACCCCAAGCCCTTCGATGGTCGTGGTCTCCTGCGTGGGTCTACCCGGGTGCGCAGACCTTATACGTGGCGACCCGCCCGACCCGACCCGCTGTTCCCAGGGCGACCGGCCGTCCTGCACCGACTTGCGCGCCGGCTGCGCGCCGCCGGCGCCGACCTCGACGCCATCGATGCTACGCGGCACCGCGCTCGAGTCGGGCAAGCAGGTGGCGGGCGGACAGGGCCACCAGGACCGCGAGGTAGGCGGAGCCGGCCAGCACGACCGGCCAGACCGCCGTCCCGGCGTCCGCCCGCCACAGGGTCTCGGCCGGCCAGAACGTCGGCACGACCGCGAAGACCCAGCGCCACGGGGCGTCGACGATGCCGGCGAGCAGCGGGGAGAACAGCGGCAGGCCCATCGCCTTCAGCACGGCCATCCCCTCGACCTTGTTGGTGGCGAGTCCGGCGAGCAGCAGGGCCGGCAACGGCGCGAGCAGCGCGGACAGGGCGATCGCCGGCAGGGTGGCAGCCAGCGCGACGGTGAGCAGCCCGGAGGCGGGCAACGCGATCAGCAGCGTCCCGCCCGTCAGCGTCATGGCCAGGACACTGCGGTAGGCGGTGTAGCCCCGCAGCGAGACGGGGGTGACGCGCAGCGCCGTGAGCACGCCCTCGTCGCGCTGGTCGAGGATCAACAGCCCCATCAGTGAGCCGACCAGGAACGGGAACACCATCAGCAGGAGGAAGGCGGCGGCCACCGCGTGGTGGTCGGCGGCACGGACGCCGGCCTCGGCGGCCGCCCACCGGGCGACCACCGGCTCGGCGAGGCGGACGATGACGACCAGCAGCAGCGGTCCGGCGAGCAGCAGGCGGGTGAAGGGGTCGCGCCAGACCGACCGCAGGTCGGCGGAGGCGTACGCCGCCAGGGCGTTCACCGCTCACCGCGCACGTAGCGGCGGTGCGCGCGGGCGGCGGGCGGCACGAGCGCCAGCACCCAGGCGGCTTGGACCAGTATCGCCACGGCCACCAAGCGCCCACCGATCCCGTTGACGGCACCGTCGATCAGCACCATCGCCCCGTTGGTTGGCGCCAGCCACCAGGCCGGGTGCGCGACCGCCTCGACCAGGTAGGGCACCAGGGGCAGCGCCAGGGGCAGCAGCGGCGCCTGTACACCGACGATGTAGTCGGTGATCGAGTCGAAGCGCACCGCGGTGGCGTAGGCGACGAGCAGCACGGCGAGCGACAGCAGGCCGACGCCCACCGCGATCAGCCCCGGAGCCGCGCTCCCTCCTGCCGCGGCGGTCGTGATGACCAGCGCGACGGCGATCGAGAGGACCGCCAGGGGCGCGAGCTTGGCGGTGAGGTACTCCCAGTCACGCAGCGGTGTGACCACGAGGGCGGCCTGGGTGCCCTCGTCCTTCTCGAACAAGACCGCTCCGGCCAGGAAGAACAGACCGATCACCGCCGAATCCGCGAAGACCACGACGGGGATCGCCGTGGGCATCACCGCGGCCGGAAGGGCACGCAAGACACCGACCCACACCGCCGTCACGAAGACCGCAGCGGCGAGGATCCCGTACCGCCACTGGAGTCGGATCTCGTGGGCCGCGGCGACACCCAGACGCGTCACGTCAGGGCCCGGCCGGTCACCTGCACGAAGACGTCCTCCAGGCTGGCCTCGGTGGTGTGGATGGTCTCGACCGCGCCCGAGCGCAGCAGGGCCCGGAACGCCGAGTCGTCGGCGAGACCCTCGAGGGCGAACTCGTGGGTGGCGAGACCGCCGTCCGGCTGGGCCACGGCGACCCGCACCCGCCGTGCGCCTGCGCGCAGCGTCAGCGCCGTGGGGGTGCCCAGGGCCGCGATGCGCCCCTCGACCACGAACGCCACGCGGTCGCAGAGCTGCTCCGCCACCCCGAGGTCGTGTGTGGTGAGGAACACCGTGCGGCCGGCCTGGCGCTGCTCTCCCACGAGCTCCTTGACCGTGCGGGCGTTCGCCGGGTCCAGGCCTGCCGTGGGTTCGTCGAGGAACAGCAGGTCCGGGCGGTGCAGGAGGGCACGGGCCAGGTTCAGCCGCATCTTCATGCCCTTGGAGAACGTGGAGACGCGCTGGTCGGCGGCCTGCGCAAGTCCGAGTCGCTCCATGAGCAGGGCCGGCTCCTGGCCGCCGGCGGCGTAGAGCCGCCCGAAGAACGCCAGGTTCTCCCGAGCGGTCAGCTTCCCGAAGTGGTTCGGCAGCTCGAAGCCGACGCCCACCCGTTCGTAGTAGCCCGGCCCCCATGAACCGAGCGGGCGGCCGAGCACCGCCACCTCCCCGGACCACCCCTTGAGCAGCCCGACCAGGATCCTCTGGGTCGTGGACTTGCCCGCACCGCTCGGCCCGAGGAAGCCGAAGATCTCGCCTTCCTCCACGGTGAAGTCCATGCCCTCCACCGCGGAGGAGACCGCCTTGGGGTAGGTGAAGTGCAGGTGGCGGACCGCGATGGCAGGCATGCGACGCCGGGACTATACCGGTTGGCCGTGCCCGTCGGGTGATTTCGGGGGCACGTCCGGCGGTAGAGTGCACGACACCCGAGCCCCCGGCGGAAAGTCCGACAGACCCGTGATCGCTGCACTGCGCACCTTCCGCGTCCGTCCGTCCTTGCCCCCTCAGCTCGAGACCCTCGGGGAGCTGGCGGCGAACCTGCGATGGGCATGGCATCCGCCCACCCAGGAGCTCTTCCGGTGGGCCGACACCACGCTCTGGGACGCTGTGGGCGGCAACCCTGCGGAGCTGATCGGACGGCTCTCGCCCGAGCGCCTGGCCGCGCTGGCCGGTGACGCGACCTTCGTGGCACGAGTCGGAGAGCTGCACGCCGACCTGGAGCGGTACCGCACCCAGCCGCGGTGGGCCCAGTCGCAGCCGGTCACCCCCCCGCGCGTGGCCTACTTCTCCCCGGAGTTCGGCCTGTCGCACGCGATGCAGACCTACTCGGGTGGCCTCGGGGTCCTGGCAGGCGATCACCTCAAGGCGGCCAGCGACCTGGGGCTGGACCTGGTGGGCGTCGGTCTGCTCTACCGTCACGGGTACTTCCGCCAGCGCCTGGACGCCGACGGGTGGCAGCAGGAGCAGTACCCGGACCTCAACCCGTATCGGCTGCCCCTGCGCCGGCTGGAGAGCGACGACCAGGCCGTGGTCGTCGAGGTGGAGCTCGCGGGCCGCACCGTCGGCTGCCAGGTCTGGTGCACCGAGGTCGGCCGGGTGGCGCTGCTGCTGCTCGACACCGACCTGTCTTCCAACGCCCCCGCCGACCGCACGGTCACCGACAAGCTGTACGGCGGCGACGTGGAGCACCGGCTGCGCCAGGAGATCGTCCTCGGCATCGGCGGCGTGCGCGCGCTCGACGCCGCCCGGGACGCCGGGTTGCTCGGCGAGCCCCCCGAGGTCTTCCACTCCAACGAGGGCCACGCCGGCTTCCTGCAGCTGGAGCGCATCCGCCGCCTGGTCACCACGGAGGGCCTGTCCTTCGACGAGGCGGTGGAGAGCAGCCGGGCATCCGTGCTGTTCACCACGCACACCCCCGTGCCCGCGGGGATCGATGTGTTCGCCCGGACCCTGATGGACCGCTACTTCGGCTGGTTGGCCAGCGAGTGCGGCATCTCCATGGACCGGCTGATGGCCGTTGGTCAGACCCAGGACACCCCCCCCGAGCACGACTTCAACATGGCTTTGATGGGGCTGCGCCTCTCGGCACGCGCCAACGGCGTGTCCCAGCTGCACGGACGCGTCGCCCGGAGGATGTTCAAGCCGCTCTGGCCCGGCATCGGCGAGGACGAGATCCCGATCACGTCGGTGACCAACGGCGTGCACGCCGGTACGTGGGTCGGGCCCGAGATGACCGCGGTCTACGACCGCTACCTCGCTCCGGACTGGGCTCACAACCCCACCGCGTGGGACCGCGTGCGCGAGATCAGCGACGACGCCCTCTGGCGGGCGCGGGGTCGCGCCAGGGAGCGCTTCGTGCAGCGGGTGCGTGGCTGGGTCCGCGAGCAGGGCGAGCGCCGGGGGGAGGCCCCCACGTCCCTGGCGTGGGCCGCCGAGGTGTTCGACCCCGACGCGCTGACCATCGGGTTCGCGCGCCGGTTCGCCGAGTACAAGCGCGGCACCCTGCTGCTGCGCCAGCCCCAGCGACTGCGGGCGCTGCTCACCGCCACCGACCGTCCCGTGCAGATCGTCTTCGCCGGGAAGGCCCACCCGCGCGACGAGCTCGGCAAGGACATCATCCGCCAGCTCGTGCACTTCTCCGGCGACGAGGAGCTGCGCGGGCGTGTGGTGTTCGTCGAGGACTACGACATGGACCTCGCGGCCGTGCTCGTCCAGGGTGTGGACCTGTGGCTCAACAACCCGCGGCGCCCCCACGAGGCCTGCGGTACGTCCGGCCAGAAGGCGGTGCTGAACGGCGCGTTGCACTGCTCCACGCTGGATGGCTGGTGGGACGAGATGTACGACCGCGAGAACGGCTTCGCGATCGGGTCGGCCGACAGCCACCCCGACGCCGCGCAGCAGGACGCCGCGGACGCGCAAGCCCTGTTCGACCTGCTGGAGCGCACCGTCGTCCCCACGTTCTACGACCGGACCGAGGGTCCGCTGCCCAGGCGCTGGCTCGCGCGGGTGCGCCGCTCCCTGGCGACGCTGGCGCCGCAGGTGCAGGCCACCCGGATGGTCGCCGAGTACACCCAACGGCTGTACATCCCCATCGCCGAGCGCGGCGGCCGTCTTGCGGTCGGCGATCACAAGCGCGCTCGTCAGCTCGCGGCATGGCGGTCGCACGTGGACGGCGCATGGGCCGGCGTGCGCTGCGAGGAGGTGGTGGACGACCAGGGGACCGCCCGCATCGGCGAGCGTCGGGAGGTATCGGTGCTGGCGCAGCTCGGGGAGCTGACCCCCGAGGACGTCCAGGTTGAGCTGCTGCACGGGGCGGTGCACGCGGACGGCAGTCTGGCCGAGGCATCCACCGTGGTGCTGGACCCGGTCGGCCAGGACGCGGGCGGCACGCACCGCTACACCGGCGCCTTCACGTGCACCGTGGCCGGCGAGTACGGTTTCACCGTGCGGATCGTCCCGCGCCACGACGACCTGGCGACCTGGACCTCGACGGGCTTGGTCGCCTGGGCGGGGCAGGACGCCCGGTCCTGATCCAGCGCCGTGGCCAGAGCCCCTCCGTGCACGCGCGGTAGGTTGGGCGCGACGCCCAGACCCTGGAGACGATCAGCCCGATGTCCGACGACAGCGCACGACTCCTGCCCGACCAAGAGGTCCCGAGCTTCGACGACTACGTCGCGTCAGGGGGCGGCGAGGGGCTGCGCCGCGCGCTGGAGATGTCACCGCAGGAGGTCGCCAAGCAGGTCCTCGACTCGGGCTTGCGCGGCCGGGGCGGCGCGGGCTTTCCCACCGGCATGAAGTGGTCATCGGTGGCCGACGCCGCCGAGGACGGCTCGACGGTCTACCTGGTCTGCAACGCCGCCGAGGGCGAGCCGGGCACCTTCAAGGACCGGGTCCTGATGGCCCGCAACCCCTACCAGCTCATCGAGGGCGTGCTCATCGGCATGTACGCGAGCAATGCCGAGCGGGCGTTCATCGGCATGAAGGCGAAGATGCACCACGAGCTCGAGCGCGTGGCGGACGCCCGGGACTCCATGATCGAGGCCGGGTGGCGCAGCGCGGAGCACATCGACATCATCCCCGGCCCAGACGAGTACCTGTACGGCGAGGAGTCGGCGATGCTCGAGGTGATCGAGGGCAAGCTCCCGATGCCCCGTATCCTGCCGCCGTACCAGGTGGGGCTGTTCGCGACGATGCAGTCACCGAACCCGACGGTGGTCAACAACGTCGAGACCCTGTCCCACGTCACCCACATCCTGGCCAAGGGGGTGGACTGGTTCCGGGAGATGGGCACCGAGGAGACGCCGGGGACCATGATCTTCACCGTGCTGGGCGACGTGGAGAACGAAGGCCTGTTCGAGCTGCCGATGGGCACACCCTTTCGTACCCTCATCGAGGACATCGCTGGCGCGACGGACGTCATGGCCATCCACAGCGGCACCTCCAACACGGTCATCACGCCCAACCTGCTGGACCTGCCGATGGACTTCGACTCCTTCAACGAGGCAGGCACCGGTCTGGGCAGCGGCGGGTTCATCGTCTACGACTCGACGCGTGACATCGTCCAGGTCACCGCCGTCCTGGCACGCTTCCTGGCCGTGGAGTCGTGCGGGCAGTGCAACGCCTGCAAGATCGGCACCCGCGAGCTCTTCAAGCGCCTCGAGCGGCTGGTGCAGGGCATGGGCACCCACGGCGACATCGAGGAGATCCGCAAGTTCTGCGTCTCCGTCACCGACCTGAACCGCTGCTACCTCCCGGTCGGGGCGTCACTGCTGGTCGCCAGCTCGCTCGAGGCGTTCCCGCAGGCCTTCGCCGACCATGTCGGGGTGGCCAGCGATCCCGCCGTGGCCGTCGAGGTCCCGAAGATCGACCGTGTCGACGAGGAGACGGGTCGGGTCGTCCTCGACGACCAGTACTACCGCAAGCGTCGTGACTGGTCCTACGCCCCTCCGGGCGTGGCCGCCGAGGTGGCCGACGACCCCAAGCCCTAGCCGACGTCGCTAGCGAGCAATCACGAGACATCGAGCGCCGGATCCCAGGTATAGTCGTGGCCCCGCTTTTCGACCGACTGGCGGGTCTGGACAGGAGGTATGCCCCATGGGTCTTGTCATGTTCGCCATCCTCGGTGCGTTGGTCGGGCTCCTCATCGGTGCCAGCCTGGAGATGGCACCGCGCGGATCGCTGCCCGCCGTCATCGGCCTCACCGGGGGCGTGTTCGGCGGCACCGGCGTCGCCTTCCTCGTCGGCATGGACCCCCTCGCACAGGCCTGGAGCCTGCTGGCCTGGGTGGGTGCCCTGGCCGGCGCCGTCGTCGTGATGGCGCTCTACGCCCTGATCGTCGCCCCCGGCTCCAACCCGGCGCAGAGCGCGACCGGCAGCGGCGACCGAACGACCGGCGCCGGTTCCCACTGATGTCGGGCTCGTCTAGGCCGGCGGCTCCGCCGGCCTGGCCGAGACCGTGACCGCGTAGTCGCCGCCGTCGTAGGGCGCACGATCCCAGGTGGCGTAGCGCTCCACGGTGACCAGCCCCGCGGCGCGGCAGTGCTCGTCGTGGAGCGCCAGGGGCAGGCGGTCCTCGGACAGCTGGAACCCGGCGACCAGCCGGCCGGCGGGGGCGAGGTGGCGCGCCAGGTTGGCCACCACTGCCGCCTCGGTCCCCGGCGTCAGGAAGATCAGCACGTTTCCCGCCGCCACCGCGACGTCGAAGCGCCGGCCCAGATCGACCGTGGCGAGGTCCCACTCGACCCAGCGCAGCTCGGGCGCCTTGCCGCGGGCCACCTCCAGCATGCCGGGGTCGAGGTCCACCCCGACCACGTCGACGCCCCGTCGGGCGAGCTCGATGGCCACGCGCCCGGTCCCGCACCCGGCGTCGAGCACCGTGGCGGGACCCAGGCCATCGACGAACGACGCCTCCCCGTGGACGTCGGCGCCGGTGGCGGCCAGGCGCTCCCAGCTCGCGTCGTAACCCTCCGCTCGCGAGCCGGCGTCGGAAGACGCGGAAAGCCAGCGGTTGGTGGGCCCGGGATCGGTCACGGCGTCACGCTCACCGCTCGACGGCTGCGGCGTCGCCGATCTGCTCGGCCTCATCCTCGGGACGGGCGACCGCGCGCTCGACCTCCTTCGGCTGCGGGTAGGCGATGCGCGGGTGGTACACCCCGACCAGCGTCTCGGTGAAGGTCTCCTGGACGATCGCCAGCTCGCGGAACGTGAGCGACGACTCATCGAGCTGGCCGTCCTCGACCCGGTCCGCCACCAGCGTGCGGACGATCTCGGCCAGGTCCTCGCGGCTCAAGTTGCGGTTGTGTTGGGCCGCGGCTCGGCTGGCGCCCTCACAGCAGTCGGCGAGCATGAGGATCGCCATCTCCCGCGACGACGGCTTGCGGCCCTTGTAGCGGAAGTGCGCCTCGTCGACCTCGTGGCCGTTGGACGCCTGGTTGATGGCCTCCTGGTAGAAGTAGGAGACGCGCGTCGTGCCGTGATGGGTGGCGATGCCCTCGACCACCTCGGCCGGCAGCCGGTAGGTGCGCCCCATCTCCAGCCCGTCGGTCACGTGGCGCTGGATGATGACCGCCGAGGTCATGGGATCGAGCTCGTCGTGCGGGTTGGCGATACCGTACTGGTTCTCCACGAAGAAGTAGGGCTGCGCGACCTTGCCGATGTCGTGGTAGAGCGCGGCGACGCTGGCCAGCAGGCTGTCAGCGCCGATCCGGCGGGCGGTGCGCTCGACCAGCGTGGACACCATGATCGAGTGGTTGTAGCTGCCCAGGGCCTTCTGCTCCAGCTCGCGCAGGAGGGGATGGTTGCGGTCGGCGAGGTCCAGCAGGCTCGTGGCGGTGAGGATGCCGAACACCGACTCCAGGAACGGCAGGCTGCCGTTGACGATCACCGCGGTCGCGACCCCGTTGGCCAGCCCCGCGGCGAGTGCGGTCGGCACGGTCTCGGGCGTGGAGAAGATCAGCGCGAAGGCCCCGGCCAGGACGGTGTAGCCCAGAGTGGACTGCCACGCCGCACGGCGCAGGTCACCCCGGGCCGACAGGCGTGAGACCAGCGGCACGCTGGCGAGCGAGGCCACCGCCACGAAGGCCACGATGCCGACCTCGCCGGGCACGGTGTAGGCCACGAGCGACGTCATGGGGATCGTCACGAGCACGCCGACGGGCGGGTCGAACAGGATGGTGGCGAGCATCGCCACCGAACCGATCGGCACCGCGTACAGCCACGCGGACGACGGGGCGGTGAGGACCACCGCTTGCAGCGTCCCCGCGAACAGCACGGCGAGCACGCCGAGCAGCACCAGGCGCTTGCCCGATTCCCACACCTGCGGCCGGTAGACGCGCAGGTAGGCGCCGACGGCCACGGTCAGCAGCGCCGACAGCAGCAGGCCCCGCAGCAGCCCGTCCCACGGCTCCCTGCCCTCCAGGCCACGGCGCTGCAACGCGGCGAGCTGCAGCTCGTCGACGACGTCGCCGGCGCGCACGATGACGCTGTCGCCGAGGTATACGCGCTCGACGTCAGCGACGGCCCTCGCGGCCTCCCTGCGCGCCTCCTCGGTGGCCGCCGGGTCCACGCGGACGGTGGGACGCAGGGCGTGGCGGATGATCGGGGCCACCACCTGCTCGTCCACCCCGTCGGGGAACGACCGCACGACCAGCTCCGTCGGCAGCTGCTCGTCGAGGGCCTCGTCGACGCGGTCCTCGGTGATCTGCTGCCGCGCGAACTGCTGCGCGATCTGGGTCGACTCGGCAGCGACCCGCTCGAGCTGGTCGGCCGTCAGCCCGACCAGCAGGGACAGCCCGTCCTCGTCGAGCATCGGCAACCCGTCCTGCAACGCCTCGATCTGCTCGTCGCGGCTCGGTGCGGGTTCGTCCTCGCTTTGCTCCCGGGCGGCTGCCGCGCGCGCGAAGACATCGCTGACCTGCGCGACGATCGCGGCCTTGGCCTCTTCGTCGTCGTCGAAGACGGGCTGGACCGCCTCCGCGGCGTCACGCTGGGCGCGCGCGGTCGCCGCCAGGTCCACGATCCGGATGGTGTCGGGGGCCACGATGGTGCGGGGGGAGGGCTCCCCGACCCGCACGGGGGTGTCCTGCAGGAACTCGGACACGCCGAGTATGGCCGGGACGCCGAGCACCATGATGGCGAGCGCCAGCACGCGGGGCAGCCAGCTCGAAGCGGTCGAAGCCAGGAGGTCACCCCCCTCCGTCGGCGAGGGCCCAGGGCGGGCATGGGTCTCCCGCCACGGTACACCTGCGGGCCGGGCCCCGCGGAGCGGCTCGTCCGCCCGGGTCGGCGTCGGAATCCCAGTCCGTCATGTGCCGTGGATGCCCACCAGGTACCCCCGCAGGGCAAGCGCGAAGATGACCAGCCCCACCACACTGAAGATGGTGTGGGGGTTGTACCGGCCGTCGCGGGACCACTTGTGGCCCACGATGAGGACGATCAACGGGAAGCCGGCGCCGTACAAGAGGTGGAAGCTCACGTTGAAGGCCCCCCCGCCGCCCGGGCGGCGGCCCATGGCGAGCAGGACCAGACCGATCACCAACTGCACGACCAACAGGATCTGCGCGACCGAGACGGCCCGCCAGAAGGTGGGGGTCTCCTCCCGACGGGCCAGTCGCAGCACGAGCGCCCAGAGGGCGACGACCGCCCAGATCCCGATGGAGGCGATGCCGATGATGTAGCCGTGCAGGGCGGTCAGATCCATCCCGGCACCCTACCGCCGGTTGCCACGAACGGTCAGCCGGGTTCGGAAGGGGCCGCCGTCCGGCGCTACGCTCCGGGGTATGCTCACCCTCTCAGGCGTCAGCAAGTCGCATGGTCTGCGCACGCTGTTCAGCGATGTGTCCCTGCAGGTCACGGGGGGTCGGCGCATCGCGCTGGTCGGGCCCAACGGAGCCGGCAAGACCACCTTGCTGGAGATCCTCTCGGGGGACCAGCGCGCCGACGACGGCCAGGTGACCCGAGCCAAGGGCACCGTCGTCGGCTACCTGCCCCAGGACGTCGCGGACATGGCCGGGCGGCCCATCATCGCGGAGGTGCTGGCCTCCGCCGGGGACGTCACCAACCTGGAGCAGCGGCTGCGCACCCTGGAGGTCGAGGTCGCCGAGGCCCCGCCCGGGAAGGCGCAGGAGGAGCTGCTCGCCGAGTACGCGTGGGTGCACGAGCGCTTCGAGCACCTCGGTGGCTACGGGCTCGAGTCGGAGGCGCGGCGGGTGCTCGGCGGTCTCGGCTTCGCCGACGCGGATCTCGAGCGTGACATCGGCGAGCTGTCCGGTGGCTGGATGATGCGGGTGGCGCTGGCCAAGCTGCTGCTCGCCGGTCCGGACGTGCTGCTGCTGGACGAGCCGACCAACCACCTCGACCTGGCCAGCGTCTCCTGGCTCGAGGGCTTCCTCGGTGACTACGGCGGAGCGCTCGTGCTGGTCAGCCATGACCGCGACTTCATGAACAGCACGGCCAACCGGATCGTGGAGCTCGCCCACGGGACGGCAACGGAGTACGTCGGCGACTACGCCGACTTCGTCGAGGCCCGGGCCCTGCGGATGGAGCAGCTCGAGGCGGCCGCACGCAACCAGCAGCGCAAGATCGCCCACACCGAGCAGTTCATCGAGCGGTTTCGCTACAAGGCGTCCAAGGCCCGACAGGTCCAGAGCCGGGTCAAGCAGCTCGAACGCCTCGACCGGGTCGAGACCCTCGACGACGCGCCCCGGGCCATGCGCTTTCGGTTCCCGGCGCCGCCCCGCTCCGGACGCGACGTCGTGCGCCTCGAGCAGATCGTCAAGCGCTACGGGGACCACACCGTCTACGACGGCCTCGACCTCGTGCTGGAACGCGGGCAGAAGGTCGCCCTGGTCGGCCCGAACGGCGCGGGCAAGTCGACGCTGCTGAAGGTCCTCGCCGGGGTGCTCCCCCTCGACGGCGGCGAGCGGGTGCTCGGCCACAACGTGTCCGTGGCCTACTTCGCCCAGCACCAGGTCGAGGCGCTGGACGCCGAGAAGACCGTCCTGGCCGAGATGTCCGACGCCGTGGACACCGCGCGGGTCAACCCCCGCAGCATGCTCGGGGCGTTCCTGTTCTCCGGGGATGACGCCGACAAGCGCGTGGGGGTGCTCTCCGGGGGCGAGCAGAGCCGCCTGGCCCTGGCCAAGCTGCTGGCCCACCCCGCCAACCTGCTGTGCATGGACGAGCCGACCAACCACCTGGACATCGCCAGCCGCGACGTGCTGGAGGACGCCTTGCTGGAGTATCCCGGCACGGTGGTGCTGATCACCCACGACCGCCACCTGATCCGCTCGGTGGCCGACACCGTCGTCGAGGTGGCGGATGGGACCGCGACGGTCTACCCGGGCGACTACGAGTACTACCTCGGCAAGGTCGGCACCGAACCGGGCGCCGGACCCGAGCCGGCGCCCGCCGCCCCCCCGCCCACGGGCGGCAAGGCGGCGCGCAAGGCCGGCGCCGACAAGCGCGCCGACGCGGAGCGCCGTGACCGCCTGTACCGCCGGACCGGCGACCTGCGCAAGCGGCTCGCACGGGCCGAGACCGACCTCGCCACCGCCGAGAAGGAGGTTGCCGAGCTGAACCGCCTCCTGGCTGACCCGGAGGTCTACGAGGACAGCGAGCGCGTGACGGCCCTGATCCTCGCGCACAGCACGGCCAAGGACCGCGCCGCCGCGCTCACCACGGAGTGGGAGCGGCTCTACCTGGAGGTCGAGGCGGCCACGGAGCAGGCCGAGTCGGCGTAGGAGGCCGCGCGCCGCCCGTGCCGCGGGGGGGCGTGCGATGCTGGTCGGGTGAGCATGCACGGTATCGGCGGGCACGGGATGGGTGGCCACGGCATGATGACCGGGACCCGCCTGGTGCGCGAGGGTGCGCGGCTTCCGGAGGGCGGGAAGCTGCCGAAGGGGCTGATCGCGCGGGTCTGGCGGGAGTTCGCGCGGCCGTACCGCCGGCGGCTGCTGCTCCTGCTCCTCGCGATCGGCGGGGCCTCGGCGGTGACCGTGGTCCCGGCGCTGATCTTCCGGGGGATCGTCAACGTGATCTCCGCGCCCGGACCGGCCGCCGCACGTGATCTGAACCTGCTCGCGTTGGCCGCGCTGGTGGCTGCCGTGGTCGCGGCCGGTTTCAACCTGTGCCAGCGATACCTGACCTCCTGGATCGGCGAGCACCTGGTCTTCGACCTGCGCAGCACGCTGTTCGACCACGTCCAGCGCATGCCCCTGGCCTTCTTCACCCGCACGCAGACCGGCGCGTTGATGAGCCGGCTGAACAACGACGTGCAGGGCGCGCAGCGCGCGTTGACGGGCACCTTCGGCACGCTGGCCGCGAACGTCGTGCAGGTGGTGGTGGCGGTCGGGGTGATGTTCGCGCTCGAGTGGCGTCTCACCCTGCTGGTCTTGTCGGTGCTGCCGGTGTTCGTCCTGCTCGCCAAGCAGGTCGGTCGGCGGCTGCAAGACCTCACCCGTCAGCAGATGGGGCTGAGCGCCGACATGCACACGGTCATGAGCGAGCGCTTGAACGTGGCGGGTGCGATGCTCGTCAAGCTCTTCGGCGATCCCCGCGAGGAGTCGTCGGGCTTCGCCGAGACCGCCCGGGAGCTGGCCGAGGTGGGGGTACGCACCTCGGTCGTGAGCCGCCTGTTCTTCATCACACTCACGCTGATGGGTGCCATCGGGACCGGCGCCGCCTACTGGCTCGGGGGGCACTTCGTCCTGGCGGGGGACTTCCAGCCCGGCGACGTCGTGGGGTTCGCGCTGCTCGTCGGACAGGCCTACGGGCCGCTGTCGGCGCTCAGCAACGCGCCCGTGGAGGTGCTGACGGCTCTGGTCAGCTTCGACCGCGTCTTCGAGATCCTGGACGCCAACCAGCCGATCGCCGACACGAAGGACGCCGTCGAGCTGACCGACCCGCGCGGCGAGGTCATCTTCGACGACGTCACCTTCGCGTACCCCTCCGCGGCCGACTCCTCGATCGCGTCGCTCGAGCGCGGGTTCGGTGAGGTGCTCGACACGGCCGCGGGCGCCACGGTGCTGCAAGGCGTGTCGTTCACCGTGCGCCCGGGCGAGACGGTCGCGCTGGTCGGCCCGTCCGGGGCTGGCAAGACGACCATCTGCTACCTCGTACCGCGGCTGTACGACGTGACCACGGGGGCGGTGCGCATCGATGGGCACGACGTCCGCGATCTCGCGCTGGAGTCGCTGGCCGCTGCCGTCGGCGTCGTCTCGCAGGACACCCACCTCTTCCATGACACCGTCCTCGCGAACCTGCGCTACGCCCGCGGGGACGCGACCGACGCCGAGATCGCGGCGGCGTGCAAGGCCGCGCACATCGACGGGGTCATCGCGGGGCTCCCCGAGGGGTACGACACCCTGGTCGGGGAGCGGGGATACCGGTTGTCGGGCGGGGAGAAGCAGCGCCTGGCGATCGCACGGGTGCTGCTGAAGGACCCGGCGATCGTGGTCCTCGACGAGGCCACGGCCCACCTCGACAGCGGCTCGGAGGCGGCGGTGCAGCAGGCGCTGGCCACCGCGCTGGCCGGACGGACCTCCCTGGTGATCGCCCACCGCCTGTCGACGATCGTCGGTGCCGATGTGATCCTCGTCGTCGACGAGGGCCGCATCGTGCAGCGCGGCACGCACGCCCACCTCGTGGATGACGGCGGTCTGTACGGCGAGCTCTACCGCACCCAGTTCGCGCGCGCCTGATCCGAGCCGCTATCATGACCGGTCAGAGCGATGGCGCTCCGCACTTGGTGCGGGCGCCATTTTTTCGTCCCGAGGAGATGGCCATGGCAGCATCTTCAGGGCGGTCGCTGCGCGACCGCCACACCCGGCACAGCAGCGAATCGCCTCCGCAGGCTCCGGCGATTCACAAGTCAGGGCTGTACGACCCCCGCTTCGAACGAGACGCCTGCGGCATCGGCTTCGTCGCCGACTCGGGTGGCACCCCGTCACGCGCCATCGTGGAGGCGGCGCTCACCGGCCTGTGCGGCGTGCGCCACCGCGGCGCCGTCGCCGCCGACGCGAAGACCGGCGACGGGGCGGGCCTGCTGCTGCCCCTGCCGGGCGCGTTCTTCGCCGAAGCGCTCGGCCGTCCCGATGCCGCTGATCGCGTCGGGGTCGCGATGTGCTTCCTGGACGGTGCTGAGGACGCCGACGGCGACCGCTCCCGTGCGCAGGCCCGTGCCTGCGTGGAGGAGGCGCTGGCGGCCGAGAAGCTGGAGCTGCTCGGCTGGCGGGACGTCCCGGTCGAGCCGCAGGCGCTCGGCGAGGTCGCTCGCCGGGGGATGCCGTCGGTCGCCCAAGCGGTGTTCACCCGCCCCGTCGAGCTCGACGCCGACGCCGCCGAGCTCCGGGCCTACCTCGCCCGCAAGCGTGCCCAATCGGCCTGCGACCAGACGGGAGCGCGGGCGTACTTCGCCTCCTTCGGGTTCCGCACCGTCACGTACAAGGCGATGAGCGCGGCGGACCAGCTCGCCGACTTCTACCCCGACCTGCAGGAACGGGGTATGGCGGCCTGGTTCGGGATCTTCCACCAGCGGTACTCGACCAACACCTCGCCCACCTGGGAGCGGGCACAGCCCTTCCGCTTCCTCTGCCACAACGGGGAGATCAACACCATCGAGGGCAACGTCAACCTCATGCGCGCCCGGGTCGGCCGGCTGGGCGCGGACTGGCCCGAGCTCGGGACCGCGGGCGAAGCGCTGCTGGAGCCCCTGATCGACAACTCCGACTCGGACTCGGCGAAGCTCGACAGCGTCTTCGAGCTGCTGGTGCGCGGGGGGCGTGACCTGGCCCACGCGATGGCGATGCTGGTGCCCCAGGTCTGGGAGGGGCGCCGGGACCTGCACCCGAAGGTGCGGGACTTCTACCGCTACCACGCGGCGCTCGCGGAGCCGTGGGACGGCCCCGCGGGGCTGGTGTTCTCCGACGGCCGGCGCATCGCCGCAGCCCTTGACCGCAACGGCTTGCGACCGCTGCGCTACCTCGTCTGCGAGGACGGGTTCGTCGTCGCCAGCTCCGAGGTGGGCGGCGTCTCGGTCGTCGGCCGCGGCAGCGTGCGCCGGGAGCGCCTCGGGCCCGGCCAGATGCTGCTGGTCGACCCGGAGGCCGGCGGGCTCATCGAGGACGAGGCGATCAAGCGACGCCTCGCCGAGCGACGCCCCTACGGCGAGTGGGTGCGCACCCACCAGCATCCGGTGACCCCGGGCCAGCCGGTCACGGTGGCCGACCCCGACCTGCTCGCCCGCCAGATCTGCGCGGGGTTCACCAGCGAGGAGAAGACCACCATCTTCCGGCCCATGGCGAACCAGGGCAAGGAGCCGATCTCCTCCATGGGCGACGACACCCCTCTGGCCGCTCTGTCGGGCCGGGCGCGCACCATCTACCACTACCTGAAGCAGCGCTTCGCGCAGGTCACCAACCCCCCGATCGACCACCTGCGGGAGTGGCAGGTGATGAGCCTGCGCACCCAGCTGGGACCGCGCCACCCGATCCTGTCCGAGGAGCCGGAAGCGGCACGGCTCCTGGCGCTCGACGGCTTCATGATGTACCCGCAGGGGCTCCAGGACCTCGTGCTCGACCCCAAGATCCCCTTCGCCGTCGCCGGGCTCGACGCCACGTTCGCCGTGGCCGACGGGCCCGGGGCCCTCGCGGCGCGGCTGCGCACCCTCGGGGACGAGGCGGTCGCCGAGGTGGGCGCCGGCGCGGTGCTGCTGATCGCGAGCGACCGCAGCGTGGACGACGAGCGGGCGCCGGTGCCGGCCCTCCTGGCGGTCGGGGCCATCCACCACCGCCTTGTCGCGGAGGGGCTGCGGACCAAGGTCAGCCTCATCTGCGAGACCGACGACGCCCGGGAGACCCACACGTTCGCCTGCCTGCTCGGTTACGGCGCCGACGCCATCTGCCCCCGCCTGGCGCTGGAGACGATTGTCGACCTGGTCGACGCGGGGCGTCTCGGGCCGGGCAGCGGGGACGCCGGGGAGGCCCAGGAGGCGTTCCGTCGGGCCGCCGAGGACGGCGTGCTGAAGATCATGTCGAAGATGGGCATCTCCACGCTGGACTCCTACCGGTCGGCGCAGATCTTCGAGGCGGTCGGCCTGTCGGCCGAGGTCGTGGACGCGAGCCTCGTCGGGACGCCCTCCAAGATCGGCGGGATCGGCCTGGCCGAGCTGGCTGAGGACGTGCTGGAGCGCCACGCGTTGGCCTTCAGGGAGGATGCCAAGCTCGCCAGCCCGGGCTTCTACAAGCACAAGCCCCGCGGTCAGGAGTACCACGCCACCAACCCCGACGTGGTCGACGCGCTGCACCGCACGGTCGGTCTGAAGGGCGACCTCGACCCGCTCGGGTCCGACGGCGTCGAGCTGCGAGCGGCCCACCTGCTCAGCCTGGCGACCGACCAGGGACGCTGGGAGCTGTACACCGAGTTCTCCCGGCTGGTCAACGAGCGGCCGCCGTCCACGCCGCGCGACCTGCTGGAGATGGTCCCGGCCACCGAGCCCGCTCCGCTCGACGAGGTCGAGGCGGTCACGTCGGTCGTGCAGCGCTTCTTCACCGGCGCGATGTCGCTCGGGGCGTTGAGCCCCGAGTCGCACGAGACCCTGGCGATGGCGATGAACCTGCTCGGGGGATCGTCCAACACCGGCGAGGGCGGCGAGGACCCGGCTCGCTACGCCACCCGCGGCTCCGCCCGGGACCGCAACTCCAAGTCGAAGCAGGTCGCCTCCGGACGGTTCGGTGTCACGCCGACCTACCTCGCGTACGCCGACGAGCTGCAGATCAAGATGGCCCAGGGCTCCAAGCCCGGTGAAGGGGGGCAGCTGCCCGGTCACAAGGTCAGCGACCTGATCGCGAAGCTGCGCCACACCCAACCCGGTGTGGCGCTGATCTCCCCCCCGCCACACCACGACATCTACTCGATCGAGGACCTCGCCCAGCTGATCTACGACCTGAAGCAGGTCAACCCGTTCGCGACCATCAGCGTCAAGCTGGTGTCGTGCGCTGGGGTGGGTACCGTCGCGGCGGGCGTGGTCAAGGGTCTGGCCGATGCCGTGCAGATCGCCGGCGCCGACGGCGGCACCGGCGCGTCGCCGCTGTCGTCGATCAAGCACGCCGGCCTGCCCTGGGAGCTGGGGTTGGCCGAGACCCAGCAGACCCTCGTCGCCAACGGCCTGCGCAGCCGCGTGCGGCTGCAGGTGGACGGCGGGTTCAAGACCGGCCGGGACGTCCTGCTGGCCGCGCTGCTCGGCGCCGACGAGTACGGCTTCGGCACCGCGGCGCTGCTCGCCGAGGGCTGCATCATGGCGCGGGCATGCCACCGCGACACCTGTCCGGTCGGCGTCGCCACGCAGCGCCCGGACCTGCGGGACAAGTACCAGGGGACCCCCGAGATGGTCGCCGCCTACCTGCTGTTCGTCGCCGAGGAGGTCCGGCGCGGGCTCGCGGCGATGGGCCTGCGCTCGATGGAGGAGGCCATCGGGCAGGTGGAGCTCCTGCGCCCCCGCACGCTTGACCCCGCGGCGACCCGGGCGCTGTCCCTGGACCCGGCGCCGCTGCTGTTCGTCCCCGACGGGGACGCGCGCAGCCACCAGGAATCCGTGCCCCTGCAGGCGCCGCGCAGCAAGCTCGGCGACCGGGTGTTCGACGACGCCTTCGAGTCGCTGTGGGACGGCACGTTGCTCAACCTCAAGTACGACATCGGCAACGCCGATCGCACCGTCGGGGCCCGCCTCGGCGGAGCGGTCGGTCTGGAGTTCGGCGAGGAGGTCAACCCGCCCGGCAGCGTCAGCGTGCGCTTCGCCGGCAGCGCGGGGCAGAGCTTCGGCGCGTTCCTGTCGCACGGCATCGAGTTCGTGCTCACCGGCGAGGCCAACGACTACGTGGGCAAGGGCATGGCCGGCGGTCGGATCGTTGTCCGCCCACCGGCCAACGACGCGGGCAACCCCGTCCTGGTCGGCAACACCGTGCTGTACGGGGCGACCGGGGGCGAGCTGTTCGTCGCCGGCCGGGCGGGGGAGCGCTTCGCCGTCCGCAACTCCGGCGCGTGGGCGGTCGTGGAGGGGGTGGGGGAGCACGCCTGCGAGTACATGACCGGCGGCGTGGTGGCCATCCTCGGCTCGACCGGCTTCAACGTCGGCGCCGGCATGACCGGCGGCGAGTGCTACGCGCTGGACGCCCAGTCGGAGATCCTCGCCCGTCTCAACGCCCAGCTCGTCGAGGCGCGCCGACCCGACAGCGTGCAGCTGTCGCGGCTGCGTGAGCTGATCGCCCGGCACGCCGAGCTGACCGGCTCGGCCCGTGCGATCGAGCTCCTCGATGATTGGGACGACCGGTCGATGCACTTCTGGCGGATCGCCCCCCGCGGTGAGATGGCCCGCGTAGAGGTCGCCAACGAGGGCTCCGTGGGGGGCTCCGCGTAGCGTCGGCGAGGGGTCTGGGTAGGATGGCTTCCAATGCATCCCATCGTCATCTACTGGCGCCCCATGTGCGGGTACTGCGAGGTCCTCAAGGCGGATCTCACCGCGCGTGGCGTGGCCTTCACCGACGTGGACATCTGGCACGATCGCGCGCAGGCCGACATCGTGCGGGACGCCAATGGTGGCGACGAGGTCGTGCCCACCGTCCAGGTCGGTGACCGCTTCCTGGTCAACCCGACCGCGGACGAGGTGATCGCGGCGACGAAGGCCGCATAGCGACCACGGCGGTGGCAACCGCGGGTGACCCCCCGCTGGTCTACACGGCGTGCCCGCAGGGGGAGTGCGGGCTGTTCGTGCGCGATCCCGAGCCAGACCCAGCGCTTCGACGATGTGCCCGCGGCCACCACCCACTTCGCCGCGGTCGCCAGTAGGGGGTCACGTCGCGTCGAGGGCGGGTGGGCACACCCGGTGGGTCACGGACCCGGCCGATCCGGCATGCCCGCACGGGCGACCCTGGTCGCCGACGCCTGTGCGGTAGGCAAGATGACGAGGTCGGTGACCTGCACGTGGGCGGGTCGGTCGGCGACCCACACGACCGCGTCGGCGACGTCGTCCGCCGACAGCGGCGTCATGCCGGCGTAGACCCCCTCCGCCCGATCCCGGTCCCCCTGGAAGCGCACGACGCTGAACTCGGTGTCGACCAGGCCGGGGTCGACGGTGGACACCCGCAGGCCGCTGCCGAGCACGTCCATGCGCAGGCCCGCGGTGATGCGGTCGGCTGCGGCCTTGGACGCGCAGTACACCGCCCCGGACGGGTAGGTCTCGCGGCCTGCCACCGACCCGATGGTGATCAGGTGGCCCGTGCCGCGTGCGACCATGGCGGGCACGACCGCCCGGGTCACGTTGAGCAGGCCGCGCACGTTGGTGTCGATCATGCGGTCCCAGTCGTCCGGATCGCCTTCCTGCAGCGGCGCGAGCCCGACGGCCAGCCCCGCGTTGTTGACCAGCACGTCGACGTCGCGCCATTCGGCGGGGAGCCCGCCGACCGCGGCGTCGACCGCCTCGCGGTCGCGGACGTCGAGAGGGAAGTGGTGGACCTCGGCATCGAGGTCGCCGGCCAGCCGAGCCAGCCGGTCGTCGCGCCGCGCGCACAGCAGCAGACGGGCGCCAGCCGCGGCGAACGCCCGCGCGCAGGCCTGCCCGATGCCGCTGGACGCGCCCGTCACGAAGACGGTGGCGTCAACGAGCATGGATGGCCCGCCCGGGCGGGGGGTGTGGGATGGTGTCCATGGCGCGGGTTGTAGCAGACAGGGGGGGGGGTAGGATCGTGCACCCGATGGATGTCCAGCTGTTCGGTCACGCCAAGTCCAAGGCGACGCGCAGCGCGCAGCGCTTCTTCAGCGAGCGGCGCCTGCCGGTGCACTTCGTGGATGTGCGCAAGCGACACCCGGCGCCGGGGGAGCTGCGCCGGTGGGTCCAGCGGTTCGGCGTGGAGGGTGTCCTCGACACGGCGTCCAAGGCCTACGTGGAGCAGGGCCTGCGGTACGTATCGGCATCTGACGACGACTGGATCGAGCGGCTGTCGGCGGACCCGAGAGCCCTGGCCTTCCCCCTTGGCCGGTGCGGCACCGAGCTGACCGTGGGCGAAGACCCCGAGGGCTGGCAGCGGCTCGCGGATGCCGCGACGGGGCGTGCAGGACGCTGACCGGGCCGGTGTGGTCAGCGCGGCGGGCAGCCCCCGCGGGTCAGCTCATGCGGTCAGCTCGTGATGACGGGCAGCTCGCTGTTTCGCGTCCAGTACTCGGCGACCTGCTGCAGGTGGGCAACCAGCCGTCGGCCGGAGGCCTTGCTCACGTAGGAGTTGGAGCCCAGTGCGTAGGCCGTGTCGATGTCCTCGCGCTGTCGGGAGGACGTCACCACGATCACCGGGATCGCCGCCAGCTCAGGATGTCCCTGCAACCGCTCCAGCACGTCGAAGCCGCTCGCCTTCGGCATCTGCAGGTCGAGGAAGACCAGGTTGGGCGGTGCAGCGTGTGCGTGCGCCCCCCTGCCGAACAGCCAGTCGAGCGTCTCCTCGCCGTCGCGCGCCTCGAGGATCTCCGTGGACCCCTGCATGGTCCGACGCAGCGCGCGGACAGTCAGGTAGCGGTGGTCATCGTCGTCCTCGGCGACGAGCACGCGCAACGTCGTCATGCGACCTCCCGGGGGTGGGCAGAGTCAGGCGTGACCGGCGGCAACTCTACCCGTACGTGGGTGCCCTCGTCGCTGTCGGTGATCCAGATCCTCCCGGCGGCGTGCTCGACGATGCGCCGGCACATGGCCAGCCCGATCCCCGTGCCGGTACCGGTCGCGTTCAGGCGCTGGAAGAGACCGAAGACCTTCTCCCGGTCGGCCGTGGGGATGCCGCGACCGTTGTCGGCGACGGTCACGCCACCGGGCGTGCCTGCCGGGCTCACCCGCACCGTGACGTCGGGCCGGCCACTGTGGACCAGGGCGTTGCTCAGCAGGTTGGCGAACAGCTGGTGCGCCCGGGTCGGATTCATCATGACCGTCGGCAGGACACCGACCTCCAGGGTGGCCTCGGGATGCTGGCGAGCGAGCTCCTCGCTCGCGTGGCGGACGACCGCGGTGAGGTCGACGGGTTGGGGCTCCTCGTCGACCTTGCCGACGCGTGACAGCTGCAGGAGGTCGCCGATGAGCTCGTCCATGTGCTCCACGTTGCGGCGCAGCCGGGCGAGGAAGTGCGCGCCGTCGCCCTCCAGGACGAGCCCGTAGTCCTCCGCGAGGCAGTCGGCGTACCCGAGGACCGACACGATCGGGCGGCGCAGGTCGTGGGAGAGGCCGTACACGAGCGCCTCGAGCTCGGCGGCGCTCTCCTCGGCCTGCGCCCGCGCGGCCTTTTCGCGATCGAATGCCTCGCTGCGGGTCAGCGCCAGGTTCATCATGGTCCCCAGCCGACCGAGCAGCTCGAGCTCGTCCCTGCCGAACAGCGGCGTGACGGGGGTGACCATGACACCGAGCCGGCCGCCGCGAAGCTCCAGGATGACGAGGTCGTCGGTCTTGGTGACAGCCCCGGGCCCGGGCTCGTCCCGCGCCATCAGGCGCGCCCGGAGGGCATCGGGGATCGTGCCGTGGGAGAACTCCTCGCCGGACTCGTCCTGGAGGAGCACGGGTCGATCCCCGAGCATCCGGCTGACGTGGGGCAGCATGGAGGCCGCGATCTCCCGGCTCGTGACCGCAGCCATGAGATCGCCCTCGGCCCGCCACAGGGCCTGCTCGTCCTTGCGGCGCCACGCCTGTCGCAGCAGCGCCGGCGGGGCGAAGGCGGCGTAGAAGAGCAGCGCGCTGATGAGCGCGCCGGCCTGGATGGTGGTGGTCAGCGCGGGTGGCGCCTCGGGGACGCTGAGACCAGCCAGGACCAGGGCGAGGTTCAGCATCGCCACCGCCAGCGCGAGGGTCCGCAGTCGCAGTCGCGCCACGTTGGACTGCGACCGGCTGGAGCGCCACAGCCGCCACACGACCCAGGACGACAGGAGGGTCCACATGACGAGGACGCCGGCGACGTAGAGCAGGTACCAGGTCGGTGGCGGGCCTTCAGTCGCTGGCGCGGAGACGACCACGGTGACGGCCAGGACCGCGCCGGCCAGGACGCCGGCCGCTGCCAGGATGCGTCGGCTGACGGGCTGGAAGGAGGCGGTGAAGCGGAACAACAGGTACGGGAAGGCGACCAGCAGCACCCGTTGCAGTCGCGCGAGGGTGGCACCGACGTCATCGGGCAGGAGCGGGGCGAGGCGCCCGGTGAACAGGGCGGCACCGAGGGCACCCAACGTCCACGCGAGCCAGGCGGTGGTCGGAGACCGGTTGCGCCACCACAGCCGCACCGCGGTCAGGCCCAGCAGCATGAACGCCACGGCGACGGCCAGCTGCAGGACATCCATCAGCGCGGTCCGTGACGAAGGGCTGGTATGGGCCGAGCGGATGCTACACAGGCGCCCCGGCACCGCAACCACTGTGTCCGTCCGGGCGGCCTCCGTGTGATACTGCGGGCGACATGAAGCGCGCCGGAGGGAGGTCGCAGCGCTGATGGGAGCACGTCATCGCGCACGTGGTGCCGTGCCGCTCTCGCGCATCGAGCGCCTGCAGGAGCTGACCGCGGAGCTGTCCCGCGCGCCCACCGTCGCGGCCGTGACCGATGTGGTGGTCACGACCATCACCGAGGAGCTCGGTGCGGGGTCTGCGCTGGTCGCGCTGCTGGAGGGTGACGACACGGCCACATTCGAGATCGTGCGGGCCGTCGGATATCTGCCCACGACCCTGGAGCAGTGGACGTCGTTCTCGATGGATGCCCCCCTGCCTGCCGGTGATGCCCTGCGGCGGGGCGCCATGGTGGTCTTCGAGTCCCTGGCCGACCGAGACCAGCAGTACCCGGCGTTGCGGGGGGTGCCCTCCGCCCACGAGGCGTGGGCGATCGTCCCCCTGATCGTCGACGGTGAGCCGGTGGGCATCGTGTCGTTCGGGTTCGCCAGCCCCCGGCGTCTGGTGGCCGCGGACCGCTCGTTCGTCCAAGCGGTGGTCGACCAGTGCGCGCAGGCTGTGCACCGGGCGCGGCTGTACGACGAGCAGCGCACGGTCGCCCGCCAGCGGGGCTTCCTCAACCGGGCAGGTGAGGCGTTCGCGGAGGCGAGCTCCTACCGGGACGTCCAGCAGCTGGTGGTGGAGCTCGCCACCCCGGAGCTGGGTGACGGGGCCGCCCTCTTCCTCGGTGTGCCCGGCGGGCTCAGCTCGGCGGCCTCCCGACACACCGACCCCGGTGCCGGTGCGGTGCTGAGCGGGCTCGACGGCGGGCGGGCGTTCACGGCCGATCCGCTGCTGCACGAGGTGTTCCGCACGGGGACCCCCCGAACGCTGCGGACGGATGAGGCGCTGCCGGACCCAGCGGGTGCCGCCGGCCCTGCGGACAGGGCGGCGGGCGACCTGCTGGTGCTGCCGCTGCAGTCGCGCGTGTCCACGCTCGGCGTCCTGGTGCTGGTGCAGCGCGGGGCCGGCACCTCGGCCGCGTCTGACTGGTCGCTGGCCGAGAGCTACTGCTCGTTGGCGGGGTTGCACTGCGACAACGCCCGGTTGCTGGAGGAGCAGACGCGGATCGCCCAGTACCTGCAGGCAAGCCTCCTGCCCCCGATGCTGCCCCACATCCCGGGCCTGGAGGTCGCGACCGCCTACGTCGCGGGCGGGACGGGCGCGGACGTCGGCGGTGACTTCTACGACCTCTTCGACGCGGGGGAGGGACGGTGGGTCGCCGTCACCGGCGACGTGCGGGGCAGGGGCGTGGATGCCGCCGCGACGACGGGCCTGGCGCGCCACACGGTTCGGGCCGCCGCCGTGCCGCGGGCCGACCCGAGCGCGGTCGTCAGGCGCCTGAACGAGGTGCTGCTCGCACACGAGCCCCTGGGTCTGGAGCCGCGGTTCTGCGCCGTGTGCCTCATGGCCTGCTCGCTCACCAGCGCCGGAGCGACCATCACGGTGTGCTGCGCCGGGCATCCGCTCCCGTGGCTGGTGCGGGCGGACGGTGTCGCCAGGGAGGTCGGCGTGCCGGGGACGGTCGCCGGCGTGGTCGCCGACCCCGATCTGGCGGACGAGACGATCGTGCTCGGTGCGGGGGACACGCTGGTGGCCTTCACCGACGGGATCAGCGAGCGGCGTTGTGAGGGCGTGTTCTTCGAGGACCTGCTGGCCACGGTGCTGTCGGGCACCGCCGACCTCGACGTGCGGGCCGTCGCCGCTCGGGTCCGTGACCAGGCCACCGCGTTCGGCGCCGAGGAACCCGACGACGACATGGCCGTGCTCGTGCTCCGCGTCGCGGGACGGGCGCCGCCCGCTGGCCGGCCCGCGACGATCGGCGAGCGCCTGGACGAGACCGGCTCCGCGGCAGGGACCGTGCTGCCACGCGCCGTCAGGAGCAGCATGCCGGTCGAGGGCAGGCCGTAGATGGCCACCCCCCCGTACCGGGTGCTGCTGGTGGACGACGACACCGACGTGCGCACGCTCGCGCGCCGTCACCTCGAGCGGTCCGGCGACTTCTCGGTGATCGCCGAGGCCGCCGATGGGGACGAGGCGACCAGGGTGGCGGCGGCTCACCAGCCCGACGTCGCCCTCCTCGACCTGAACATGCCCGGCACGGACGGCTTGACGGCGCTGCCCCGCATCCGGGCGGTGGCGCCGCAGTGCACGGTCGTCGTCCTGTCCGCCATGCAGCGGCCCGAGGCGGAGGAGCAGGCCAAGGCTGCGGGGGCGAGCGGCTTCCTGGTCAAGCAACGATCGTGGCGCGCTCTGCCGGCTGACCTGATGGACGTGCTGCACCGAGCAGAGGACGCGTCGCCCCACGACACGGGTGTTGAGCTGCCCGCCTCGCTGACCAGCGGCCGGGAGGCCCGCCGGTTCCTTCGGGCAACGTTGCCCGGCTGGGGTGCGGAAGACCTGCTCGACGATGCGCAGCTGCTCACCAGCGAGCTGGTCAACAACGCCATCGTGCACGCGTCGTCCGCGGTGCGCGTGCGGCTGCGGTTCGCGGACCGCTGCCTGCGGATCGAGGTCACCGACGCGGGCGCCGGCGCCCTGCAGCGCCAGCCGGGCAGGCGGGGCGACACCAGCGGTCGCGGGCTGCACCTCGTGGACGTGCTCGCCGCCTCATGGGGCACCTCGGCGGACCGGGACGGCAAGGTGGTGTGGTTCGAGCTGGAGGAGCAGGCTGCGGCGGAACCCGGGCACGGGGCAAGCCCGTCCGCGGGTCGTGACGGGGCGCGCGAGTGACGCCGGTGGGTCAGGACGGCGGGTCGTGCTCGATGCGGTGATGCCCTACCTGCGGTGCCCGTATTGCGCCGGCGATCTGGACCGGGAGGGTGGCGTCGTGCGGTGCACCGACGCGCACGCCTTCGACATCGCTCGGCAGGGCTACGTCAACCTGCTCGGGGCGCAGCCCGCGGTCGGCACCGGTGACGGCCCGGACATGGTGGCGGCGCGGGAACGGTTCCTCTGCGCCGGACACTACTCGGCCCTGGCCGACGTGGTGGCCGCAGCGTGCGCCGGCGGGGTCGGTGACGCGGGGCCCGGGTGTGTGGCGGACGTCGGTGCCGGGACGGGCTATTACCTGCGGCGGGTCGTCGAGCGGCTGCCGGACCGCGCGGGGCTGGCCCTGGACCTCTCCCGGTACGCGCTGCGCAGGGCGGCGCGGGCTCACCCGCGCATCGGTGCGGTGGCCTGCGACGTGTGGCAGTCACTGCCGGTCCGCGGCGGCGCGGTGGTCGCGGCGCTCGGGGTGTTCGCGCCCCGCAACGGCGCCGAGATCCGGCGGGTGCTCGCGCCGGGCGGGGTGCTGGTGGTCGTGACCCCCACGGCCCGCCATCTGGTCGAGCTCGTCGAGCCGCTGGGCATGTTGACCGTGGACGCGCGCAAGGACGAGCGTCTGCGGATGCATCTGGGGCCCCACCTGGCCGCGGGCGCTCGCACCACCGTCGAGATAGCGCTCACGCTCGACCGGGACGCCGTCACGGACCTGGTGACCATGAGCCCCACAGCCTGGCACACCCCTTCAGAGGTGACCGTCCGCCGGGTCGCCGCGCTGTCCCAGCCCATCTCGGTGACGGCCTCCTTCGTCGTGTCGGTGTTCCATGGAGGGCGGTGACCCGGCTACCGGGCATCGGGCCGCTGGAGGCCGTATCGTGCGGGCCGTCCACCGTCGAGCGGTGGTCGGGACCCGGAGGAGCGCTCGTGGGAGACGTGGAGTTCACCGCTGGGATCACCCTGCGCAGCGGGGCGGTGCTGACGGCCGACGTGACCACCCTTGACGCGGCGGGGATCGCCTACCGGACGGAGCACGGCAGCGGTTTCGCGTCGTGGGGCGAGATCACCGCCGTCATGCTCGCCACGACCGACCACATGCTGCAGACCGCCGGCCAGATGCTGTCCGCAGCGGAGGTCCTTCGCCAGCAGGAGGAGCGTGGCCCCTACGATGCGGAGGCTCTGCGCCAGCGCGCGCTCGGCCTGCTGCGAGAGGTGGCCCCGAGGCTGTGCCCCCAGGGCCAGACGTGTCCCCTCGGCGCTCCGCGGTAGGTCCCTGCTTGCCTTCCCCGGCGAAACCAGGCACCGTAACCCGTTGACTTGAGTTCCCCCTTCCCATTCCGAACAGGAGCACACCTATGAACAAGTCCGAGCTCGTCGATGCTGCCGCCGCCTCCTCCGGCCTGCCCAAGGCCGACATGCAACGCGCCCTGGACTCGGTCCTGGACGAGATCACCGCTGCGGTGAAGAAGGGCGAGAAGGTCGCCCTCACCGGCTTCGGGAACTTCGAGCTGCGCGAGCGCGCCGCCCGGACCGGCCGCAACCCGCAGACCGGTGCCGAGATGCAGGTCCCCGCTTCCAAGGCTCCGGCCTTCAAGCCCGGCAAGGCGTTCAAGGACGCCGTCAACGTCTGAACCCGGCGGCAGCGCCGCGGTCCGATCGCGGCGCGCCAAGCAGGACTGGAACACGCCGCGGCCCCGGGGGTTGTGCCCCCGGGGCCGCTCGCGCGCTGGGTGGTTGGTCAGGCCGCTGCGCGCGCTGCGCGCTGTGCGGGCACGGCCGGAGCCGCCGGCGTCTCCGCGCGGTGGGCGATCGCGTCCACGATGGCGCGGGTGAACTCGCCGATGGCGACGAGGACGAGGCCGGTCACGACCGGGTGCATCCACTCGGCGCGCAGCTCCTGGCCGAAGGCCGTGAAGGCCGAGTAGCCGAGCATCCACGCGAGACCGGCGGCCACGGCGATCGTGACCACGCGGGTGAGCGGGGCGGGGACGGTGACGGGAGCGAGCTCGTCGAGGGCCTGGCGAACGACGGACAGACCCAGCGCGAGCGCGACGAGGACGAGGAAGGCGTACATTGCACCACTCCTGACGGTCGGGCCGGCGAGGCTGTCTGCCTCGCTCACCGGGTTGGACCGCCGCGGACCGCGATCGGTTACATCGCCCGCGCGGCTGCCGCGACAATGGCAACCGTGGACGTCGACCCGGAGCTGGTGCGTGCGGTGCAGCGCGGTGCGCCCGGCGCCATGGACGCGCTCATCCGCGCCACCTACACCAACGTCTACGCGCTCTGCCGCCGCCTGCTCGGCGACCCGGCCGACGCCGCGGACGCGACTCAGGAGGTGTACGTGCGGGTGGTGCGGTCGGTGCTCGGCTTCCGCGGTGAGGCCGCCTTCGGCACGTGGCTGCACCGGGTCACCCTGAACGTGTGCGCGACCGCGCTCCGCCGCCGCGGGGACGTCCGGGCCCGCGGGCAGGCGGCGGGGGCGAGTGCGTTCGCGGCACCGGGGTCGGCTGACGTGCTCGCCTCACCCGACGACACCGAGGAGCGGGTGGCCGTGCTCGACCAGGCCCGCCGCATCGCCGACGCCATCGCGGCGCTTCCCGCGGCCGCCCGGGCGGTCGTGGTGCTCCGCGACGTGCAGGGGTTGTCCACGAAGGAGGCAGCCGCCATGCTCGGCATCAGCGAGTCCGCGGTGAAGGTGCGCCTGCACCGCGCTCACGCCAAGCTCCGGGAGCAGGTGGCACCGTGAGGGAGGCAACGCGCGTGGGGCGGATCTGCCAGGAGGTGCAGGCGCACCTCCCGGGCCTCGTGGACGGCACGCTGGGGGCGGGTCGGCGGCGGCTCGTCAGCGTCCATCTCCGCCGGTGCCCCGTCTGCCGTGAGGAGCACGACCGGCAGCATGCGGTGGCCGCGGGCCTCGACCGGCTCGGGACGGCGGCCGCCGAGGATCCGGTCATGCCGCCCGACGAGCTGCTCGACGAGCTGCTCGCACAGGCCCGGCGACCCGGCGTGCGGGGACGGGCGGCCGTTCCCGCACGGGGCGCGGTGAGCGGAGCCCGGCCGGCCCTGTCCGTGGCACTGCTCGCGGCGGGCGCCGTGGCGGGCACTGCTGCCGGCTACGCCGGCTGGCGGGGGATGCGCACGGTCAGCGGGGCGATGGGCCACCGGAGGCGGGGAACGCGGGGTGCCGGCCGGGGACGTGGACGTGGCAGCGGTCGCCGGGGAGCAGGTCGGTGACGTCAGCGCAGGCCCAGGTGGTCCAGCAGGTGGTGCGGCTCCATCACCAGGCCGGTGACGAACGGCCCGAACTCGCCGTAGCGAGCGCTGACCTCGTCGAAGCGCATCTCGTAGACGATGTCCTTCAGCGCCTTGGGGTCGTCGGCCAGGAGGGTCACCCCCCACTCCCAGTCGTCCAGGCCGACCGAGCCGGTGATGAGCTGCAGCACCCTGCCCCGGTAGGTGCGGCCCACCCGGGCGTGACCCGCCATGAGCCGCTTGCGGTCAGCCAAACCCAGGACGTACCAGTTGTCGGTCCCCTCACGGCGTTTGCTCATCGGGTAGAACGACAGCACCCGTCGGGCCGGCAGCTTGGGGTGCAGGCGGTGCTCGGCGTAGTCGGCCATGCGGCGCGTGAAGGCCTCGAGCGCCTCCGCGTGCTCGGCCGAGCCCTCGACCAGCCCCTCCTCGGCGGCCAGGCGCCGTGCCTCGTCCTCGGGCGTGGAGGTGTACTCGCTCAGCTCTGTGAGCGAGACATAGGATGCGGCGGGCAGCAAGGCGGCGCCCAGCGGGGAGGCCGCCAGCTCGATGCTGAGCTGATCGAGCTCCACCAGGTCGGGACCCAGCACCATCAGGCCGATGTCCGCCTTCTGTCCCAGGACGCTGAACGCGAGCGCCTGGTAGTCGTCGCGGGCGTTGAACCGCTGGAGCCGACCGATGAAGTCGTCGGCGGCCGCCTCGGAGTCCTCGAGCATCTCCCGGCGCAGGTGGAAGAACAGGTGGAGGACACCCCAGCCCTCGCCGGACACGACAGGATCGACCATGCCGACAGCGTAGCGGCCACGAAGCCCCGGTCAGCGCCGGAGGCGCCTGGTCCTGAACGCCGTGAAGACCCGGGGCAGGGCGACCGCGGCCAGCACCAGGACGACGGTGCCGGACATCGCAATGGGCGCCCACAGCATGGGGTCGCGCAGGGCCAGCCAGACCCACAGCGCGACCAGCCCGCCCCACGCCACCAGACCGGTGTAGGCGGCGAACCGGACGAGGCGGTCGGTGCCCGCTGGCGCCACCGGACGCAGCGACGAGGACGCCTCGCGGGCGTGGCGCGCCGAGACGCTGGTCGCCACCTGCCACCGGGCCTCCGGGCCGTAGGCGCGCAGGAGCTCGTCGGGGATGTACAGCGGCGTGGTGCTTGACCGTTTCGCACGCATCGGGACCTCGATGTCAGGAGCAGCCCAGCCGGGCTTCGGGGTATGCCGCGATCATCGGCCGCTGGCGGGCGCGGCGATACCTGTCCGGTGCACCAGTCCCACGCACGGTGCACCGCTCGACGAGCGGACACCATCTCGGGGTCGGGTTGGGTACATTCGGGCCAAGCGCGCACCTGCGCCCCTCGATTTCAGGAGACCCACCATGGCGAAGACGAAGGTTTCGGGACCGGATCCGGTCCCGGTCCCCGCCGACCAGCACCTCACGAGCCGACTGTGGGAGCGAGCCGAGTCCGGCAGCGCCCGGGAGGCCCTGCGCTACCACGACGGTGCAGGCTGGCGGGGGGTGACGTGGACCCAGCTCGGGGAGCGCGTCCGTGGCGTGGCCGCCGGCCTGATCGCGACGGGCATCGAGCCGGGCGATCGGGTGGCGATCATGTCCGGCACGCGCCTGGAGTGGACGATCGCCGATCTTGCGATCCTGGCCGTCGGAGGGGTGACGGTCCCGATCTACGAGACGAGCTCTGCCGACCAGTGCGCGTGGATCCTCCGCGACGCCGGCGTCAAGGTCGCCGTCGTGGAGCTCGCCGACCACGCCAAGACGCTCGACACGGCGCGGGAGCAGGCGCCGGACTTCGGGGAGATCTTCGTGCTGGCCGACGGCGGTCTGGAGACGCTGGCTGAGCGCGGCGACGACACGCAGGCGGATCAGGTCACCGTGCGCTCCCAGGCGCTCACGACCGACCACCTGGCGTCCATCATCTACACCTCCGGCACGACGGGGAACCCAAAGGGGTGCATGCTGACCCACGGCAACCTCGTGTGGACCGCCCGCCAGGTCGAGGTCAACCTCAAGGCGCTGTTCCACGCCGACGACTCGACGCTGTTGTTCCTGCCGCTGGCCCACGTGTTCGCCCGGCTGATCCAGTTCGCCTGCCTGGAGGCCGACGTGCAGATGGGCTACGCCCGCTCGGTCGACACCCTGCTGGAAGACCTTGCGTCCTACCAGCCCACGTTCCTGCTGGCGGTCCCGCGCGTCTTCGAGAAGGTGTTCAATGGTGCGCAGCGCAAGGCGCAGGGCGCCAAGCGCAAGGTCTTCGACTTCGCCGTGGCGACCGGGGAGCAGTGGTCGACCGCTGTGGACCAGGGGCGCGACCCCGGCCTGCTCACCAACCTCAAGCGCGGGGTGGTGGACAAGCTCGTGTACGCCAAGCTGAAGGACGCCATGGGCGGTCGGATCACCTACTGCGTGTCCGGTGGCGCGCCCTTGGCCCCCTACCTCGCCCACTTCTTCCACGCCGCGGGGGTGACCATCCTCGAGGGCTACGGCCTGACCGAGACGACCGCGCCCGCCACGGTGAACATGCCAGATGCGATGCGCATCGGCACGGTCGGCCGTCCGCTGTCGGGCGTGGAGATCCAGATCGCCGACGACGGCGAGATCATGATCCGGGGCGGCAACGTCTTCACCGGCTACTACCACAACGACGCGGCCACCGCGGAGGTGCTCACCGACGACGGCTGGTTCACCACCGGTGACCTCGGTGAGCTCGACGCCGACGGCTTCTTGAAGATCACCGGACGCAAGAAGGAGATCATCGTCACGGCCGGGGGTAAGAACGTGGCTCCAGCCGTGCTCGAGGAGCGGCTCAAGGCCCACCGGCTCGTGTCGCAGGCGATGGTCGTCGGCGACGACCGGCCGTTCATCGGGGCGTTGCTGACCCTGGACCCCGAGGAGCTCGCCGCCTACGCGCGGGAGCAGGGGCTGTCGGGCACCAGCGCCGCACAGCTGAGCGAGGACGCGACGGTGCAGACCGAGGTGCAGAAGGCGGTCGACCATGCCAACGCCGCGGTGAGCAAGGCCGAGTCCATCCGCAAGGTGGTGGTGCTCGACCGCGATTTCACCCAGGACGACGGCGAGCTGACGCCCACGCTCAAGCTGCGTCGCCGCGACGTGCACCAGCACTTCGCCGCTGAGATCGAAGGGCTCTACGCGAAGTAGCCGGGCCGGATCCGCGGGTGCACAGGCTGCGGCGTCTCGCGTACGGGGCGGCCCGTGGGGCTGTCAGGCGTGCGCCGCCGGCCGTGCGCGAGGTGGGGCTGGCGCTGGGGGCGCGCGCCGTCGACGGCCCGGCGCTGCTGCCCGGGCCGCCGCTGGGGCCGGTGCTCGTCGTGGCGCCGCATCCCGACGACGAGTCGATCGGCTGCGGGGGTGCCATCGCCCGCCACGTCGACCGCGGCGACGCGGTGACCGTACTCGTAGCCACCAGCGGCGAGGCCACCGCCGGTGGACCGGCGCGGCGCGGCGCGCTCGGTCCGGCCCGGGAAGCGGAGTGCCGGGCGGCCTGCGGCACGCTGGGGTCCCGGGAGCCCGTGTTCGCCAGGCTGCCGGACGGGGCGCTGTCGGACCACGTCGACGAGCTGGCCGCGGTGGTACACGACCTCGGCGCCCGCTGCGCTGTCGTCTACGTGCCGGCCGTCCTGGATCCGCACCGCGACCACCGGGCGGCCAACCGCGCGCTCGCGGCGGCGGGGCTCAGCGCCGACGTCTACGGCTACGAGGTGTGGTCGCCGGCTCCGGTCGACGTCGTCCTGGACGTCACCCAGGTGTATCCGCGCAAGGAAGCGGCGCTGCGGTGCTACGCCGTGGCGCTCGACTCGGTCGACTACGTCCGCACTGCCGCTGGGCTGGCGGCGTACCGCAGTGCCGTCGGAGGCCTGGGCGGCCAGGGATTCGCCGAGGGCTTCGTGCGGTGCAGCGCGGCCGAGCACGCCGCGCTCACCGCCCGCGCCTGCTCGGACGATCCTCCACCGCAACGTCCGCCATGACGGGACCTCGACGGGGGACGTTGAAGGCTGAACGCGGACGCTAAGGTGGAGGTGGTGACCGCCAACATCTCGCTGCCGACCTGCTACCGCCATCCCGATCGGGAGACACGCCTGTCCTGCTCGTCGTGCGCGCGCCCCACCTGTGTGGAGTGCGTGCACCGCGCCGACGTGGGGCAGAAGTGCCGGGATTGCGCCGCCCCGCAGGGCAACGCCGAGGTCATCACCGCCGACCAGATCCGCACCGGCGCACGCCGGTCGGCGCCGGTGGCGTTCACCCTGCTCGCCGTGAACCTCGTCATCCATGCCGCGGGCATGTTCGACGCGTCCGTGCAGCAGCAGGTGTTCCAGGTGGGCGCGCAGGTCAACGGGCTGGTGGCCCAAGGCGAGTGGTACCGCCTGTTCAGCGCCGCGTTCCTGCACTCGCCGCAGATGCTCATGCACATCCTGTTCAACATGTTCGCGCTGTACCTGTTCGGGCCCCAGCTGGAGCGTGACGCGGGCAGCCTGCCCTTCGCCGGGCTGTACCTGGCGTCGGCCCTGGCCGGTGGTGCGGCGTTCTTCGTCGCCAATCCCGGCGGCGTGGCGGTCGGGGCGTCGGGTGCGATCTTCGGGCTCTTCGGGGCGTGGCTCGCCGCGTCGATCCGTAACCGTCACACCCCTGCCGGCCAGGCGGGGCTCCGCCAGCTCCTGGTGCTGCTCGGCATCAACCTCGCCCTGCCGCTGTTCGTGCCCGGCATCGCCTGGGAGGCCCACGTGGGCGGTCTTGTCGCCGGGTTCGCCATCGCCGTCCTGTGGTTCCCCTTCGCGCGGCACCCGCGCGCCGTCATCCTGCGCACGCTCGTCGCCATGCTGGTGGGTGCCGCGGCGCTCGCGTTCGTGCTGGGCTAGGTGCTCGGCCTACCCTGGGCAGCATGCGCATCCAGGCCTGGGACTCAGTGTTCGTCCGGGCCCGGCGAACCGACGTCCACCCCATCCTGGCCGACGTCGCCCGGTACGGGCGGTGGTGGCCTGCCGTGAGCAGTCGGGACCTCGGCACCCGTGTGGCCGTGACGCTCAGCCCACCCGGCATCGCCCGGCGCACGCAGCGCTTCAGGGTCGCGGTCACCAAGGAGCGCCCCGCCAAGGGCGTGCGGATGCGCTACACGGGTGACCTGGCGGGCGACGCGGAGTGGTACTACCTGGACGAGCCGGCCGGCACGGTCGTGCACTACCTGCTCACCGCGGAGGTCGCGGACCGGGGATGGCGCCGACGCCTGACCGATCACCGGGCAGCGATCCGCCAGGGACTCGACACGGTGAAGGACCGCCTCGAGGACGGCCGGATCCCCGGGACGGAACCCCATCCGCGGCTGCTCGCCGACCAACGGGCGGCCATCGCGGAGTTCCGCGCGGCCGTCGCCGCGCACGCCCGTGCGACGGGGGGCCGGTAGGGTGCGCTGCGCCGAGTGCGGGACGACCAACGCCGAGACGGCCGACTGGTGCGCCCGGTGCTTCGGGCCCCTGCGGGCGGCGGCGCCGGCCCAGGAGCCGCAGCCGGCACCGCCTGCGGCACCCGCGGCCGAACCGGTGCTCCCGGCGGGCCTGCGGCGACGCGACGGCGACCTGGAGTGGGAGTGCCCGCGCTGCGGGCGGTGGGAGTCGGTGGCATCGCTGGACTGTGCCGCGTGCCACGTCACCATCACCCCACAGGGTGACGGTGGGGACCCGGCCGCGGCCGCCCGTCGGCTCGCCGAGCCGTGGGTGGCAGCCCTGGCGTTGTCGGCGGTGGTCCCCGGAGCCGGGCACATCGGTCTGGGGCGCTACGGGGCGGGCCTCACCCGTGCGCTGCTGTTCGCGGCGTGGGTCGTCGGCGGTGCTGCCCTGTGGGTTGCCCGTGGGATGCCGGCCGGCGGACCCTTCGTGCTGGGCGCAGGACTGCTGTGGGCCGGCACGCTGGTGGACATCGGGGCCTTGCGGCGAGGCCGCCGGGAGGTCCTCGGCCGCCGGTCCCTGCGGTGGCTGGCCGTGGGGGTCGTGCTCCTCACGGCCGTGGGTGTCCTCGCGACCACGTAGCCTCTGCGGCGTCGCGACGTAGGATGATCAGCGCCACCCGATCGACGATCCGACGATCCACAGGAGCGGCGCGTGAGCGAAGCGGTGTCCGAGAGCATCACGGTGCAGGCCGTTCCCGATGCGGTCATGGACGTGATCGCCGACTTCGAGGCGTATCCCGAGTGGCAGCGCGAGATCAAGGCCGTGGAGGTCCTGGAGACCGACGACGACGGGTGGGGCACGGCCGTGCGCTTCACCGTCGACGCCAAGATCTTCTCGATGACCTACGTGCTGGGGTACACCTACACCGACGACGCGATGCGCTGGACGCTGCTCGAGGGCGACCAGGTCAGCAAGATCGACGGCAGCTACCTCCTGGCGGACAAGGGCGACGGCACCACGGAGGTCACCTACCATCTCGAGGTCGTCCCGGCGATCTCCCTCCCCAAGATGGTCCGTCGCAAGGCCGCCCAGCGCATCGTCGAGGGTGCGCTCGCAGGCATGAAGGCGCGCGTCGAGGAACAGGCCTGAGCCGCGGCAGCGGGACGCGGATCGCCACCATCGTGCTGGCGGCGCTCGTGCTGGTGTCGGCGTGTCGCACCGAGGACGAGCCCCCCGCTCCCGAGGGTCGCGATGGTGCCGACGACTCGGCCGAGCCGGTGCCCGCGGGGGACCTGGCCTACCTGGAGGGCGACGAGGGGGTGTCGGAGGTGACGGCGTGGTTCCTCCATGCCAACGAACCCGACCTGTGGGTGGCACCCGGAACCGTCCACCTCGACGCGCCGACCACGAGCCCGCTGGATGCAGCGATCGACGGGGTCGTGTCGGGTCGGCCCGGCAACCCCGAGGCTGCCCGGCGCCTCGCACCCCCGGGCACCAGGCTGCTCGGCGTCGATCTCGATGCGGGGGTGGCCACGGTGGACCTGTCCGGCTTCGCCATGCCCGCCGAGCGCACCGCCATCGAGGAGCAGGCCTTCGCCCAGCAGCTCGCGCACACCGCCACGCAGTTCCACGACGTCGATGCCGTCCGCCTGCATGTCCGCGGGCAGGCGGTGGCCGAGCTCTGGGGTCACCTCGACTGGTCGGAGCCCCAGACCGCCGACCCGGGCGCGCTCGCACCGGTCATCGTGGAGTCGCCGCGTTGGGCAGCGGTGCAGCCCGCCGGCTCCGTGACGGCCTCAGGCTCCCTGGCCGCAGCGGGCTCGACGGTCCAGCTCCGGCTGATCGACCCAACCGGCACCGTGGTCGAGGAAGCGTCCACGACCGCCTCCGAGGAGGACGTCGGGGGACGCGGACGGTGGGAGCACGCCTTCGAGACCGAGGCCGTGACACCGGGCAGGTGGGCGGTCGGCGCCGCCGAGCTCGAGGCACCTGCCGAGCGCGCGCCCTTCCGCATGGTCGTGCGCTTCGCGATCGAGGGCTGACCGGCGGTAGGGTCGACGCGTGCGTGTCCTGCTGTTCACCGGCAAAGGCGGCGTCGGCAAGACGTCGGTGGCCGCCGCCACCGCCCTGCGTGCCGCCGACGCGGGCCTTCGGACCCTGGTCATCTCCACCGATCCGGCGCACAGCCTGGCCGACGCCCTCGACGTCGAGCTGGGTCCCCACCCCACCCGCGTCACCCACCTGCTCGAAGGCGAGCAGATCGACGCGCGCCAGCGGCTCGAGGAGAACTGGCGCGAGATCCAGTCCTACCTGGTCGCCCTGCTCTCCTGGGGTGGCGTGGGGGAGGTCGAGGCCGAGGAGCTGTCGGTCGTCCCGGGTCTGGAGGAGATCTTCAGCCTGATCGACGTCAAACGTCACGTCGAGGCAGGCCGGCACGACGTGCTGGTCGTGGACTGCGCGCCGACCGCCGAGACCCTGCGCCTGCTGAGCCTGCCCGACGTCCTCGGGTGGTACATGGAGCGCATCTTCCCGCGGGACGGTCGGGTGGCCCGCGCGGTGCGCCCGATGCTCGGCAGGGTGACGACCATGCCGCTGCCCGAGGACTCGATGCTCGACTCGATCGGGCGTCTGCACCGCAACCTCGACGGCGTGCGGGAGATCCTGGCCGACGGCGCCACCACCAGTGTGCGACTGGTGCTCAACCCGGAGAAGATCGTCATCGCAGAGGCCCGGCGCACCTACACCTACCTGCAGCTGTTCGGGTACCACGTCGATGCCGTGGTCGTGAACCGCCTGCTCCCCGACGCGGTCAGGGACCCCTACTTCACGCGCTGGAAGGCCCTGCAGGCCTCACACCTGCAGACCGTCCGGGAGAGCTTCTCGGGGATCCCCGTGCTGACCGCGCCCCTCTTCGACGACGAGCTGGTCGGCTGCGCCGCCCTCGGCCGCATGGCGGATGCGGTCTACGGCGACCGAGACGTCCAGGCGGTCCTCGCCCGTGCGGCTCCGCTGCACTTCGTCCGTGACGGCGCCGGTTGGATGCTCCACCTGGCGCTGCCCTTCGTGGACAAGCGTGAGGTCGACCTGCTCCATCGTGGCGACGAGCTGTACGTGAAGGTGGGGACCCACACGCGCTCGATCATGCTCCCCGCAGCGCTGCAGCGCTGCAGCGTCGGCGGCGCGCGCATGGACGGCGGTCGGCTGACGGTGCGGTTCACGCAACCCGGCCCGGTGACCGCCGAGGCCAACCGCGGCGCATAGAATCGGGCCCGATCGCGAAACGGAGTTCTCGGTGACCAATCTGACCCGTGCCACAGGAGCCCTCCTGATCGTCGTGGGCGTCGTGGCCTACGTGGTCACGAACGCCGCCAGCCCGACCGCCCTGGCTCCCGCCGTGGTGGGGTTGCCCATCCTCGTCCTGGGGCTGCTCGCAGGCCGGGAGACGGTGCACCGCCACATGATCCATGCGGCCCTGGTGGTGGCGCTGCTGGGCGCACTGGGCACCCTGCCCATGGTCCTTGGCCTCCTGACCGGCGACACCGGAGCGGCGGAGGTCACCTCGACCGTGACGGCGGTCCTCTGCGTCGGCTACGTCGCGCTCGGGGTGCGCTCGTTCGTCGCGGCCCGGCGGGCACGGGAGACCAGCCCGGCCTGAGGTCACCCCCGGCGGCGTTGCAGGTACCGCCTGGCGAACTGGGTGATCGCCGCGTTGGTGAAGCGGTCGGTGAACAGCTTGGGCGTCACGGGGGGACAGCCCTGCATGTACGCCACCAGGCGCGTGACCAGCGACTCGACCTCCTTGCGGTACCGGTCCCCGTGCTGATGGCCCAGCGACAGCAGCTCCTCGCAGAGGTCGCAGTAGTCGCCCGGGGTGACGTCATCGGGCAGCATCTCGGACAGGAGCCGCACGAACCCCTTGAAGCGCGCGTCCTGGGTGTAGTCGAAGCGCACGTCGTCCAGCCGCGTAGAGGCGGAGAACCTCTTGAACGCAGCGGTGCTCTCCGTTCGGGGCATGTCAGGAACGCTGCCCACCGTGCGGTGGCGGCGTGCCGGTCGTCTCGCGCTGGGAGTGGGTGTGCATGGCGCCGCCTGCAACGTAACCCATGCCGTCCGCGACCGGAAGGACCGAAACGCGGCGGTCGGGCACGAGGACGCGCATAGACTGCGGCAATGCCTGAGGACGCCCACCGCCACGACGGCCCCGAAGGCCGCCAGGAATGTCTTATGTGCCCGATCTGTGTCGTCCTTCAGGCGCTGAGCACGTCTCGTCCCGAGGTCACCCGGCATCTGGTGGCCGCCAGCCGGGAGCTGAGCCTGGCGCTGAGAGCGATCCTCGACGACCACACCGAGACGGACGAGAGCCCCGATGGGCAGCTGCGACGTATCAAGATCGACTGAGCGGGGCAGATCACCTTCGAATGGAAGGAGACACCAGTGGAGCTGACCACTGCTGACATCCGCAAGCTCGTCGACCGACCGATCGGCGACGTACCCGTCACCAGCGTGTACCTCAACACCGACGGCGCCCGATTCCCCCGGCCGGCCGACTACGAGGCCCGCCTCGACGGGCTGCTGCGTGACGCGCGTCGCAACGCGGATGCGCTGGGGCCCGAGGAGGCCCGCGCCGTGGACGCCGACGCCGAGGCCATCACCCGATGGGTTCGCGACGAGTTCCAGCGCGACGGTGTCCGGGGGCTCGGCTTGTTCGCGTCCGGTGGGGAGCTGTTCGACCGCGTCCAGGTCGCCATCGGGGTGCGCAACCTCGTCCGGGTCGCCGAGCGACCGTACGTCGTGCCGCTCGAGGCGCTGCTCGGACGCCACCACCACATCGCTTTCACCATCGTTGAGCGGGATCGGGCTCGGATCTTCCGCTACCAGCTCGGCGTGGTGTGGGAGTACCACGGTCTCGAGTCCGATGTCCACGGCCAGCATCGCCAGGGGGGCTGGTCCGCCCGCCGCTTCGAGAAGAACATCGAGCACCAGGTCCTGCACCACATGAAGGACACCGGCGAGGTGCTGCTGAAGCTGCACGAGGACCAGACGCTGGATGCGCTGGTGCTCGCCGGTCCCCAGCACGAGGTCGCGGAGTTCATGCGCACGCTGCACCCCCACCTGCAGAAGATCGTCCACGGCGACCCGATGAGCCTGCCGTTGGAGGCTGGGGCCCACGATCTGCTCGACCGTTTCGGCCAGGTCGAGCAGGAGCTCGTCAGCGGTCGGCGCAGCCACCTGCTGCAGCGCCTTGCCGCGGCCCAGGGGCAGGCCGAGAAGGCCGCACGAGGCATCCGCCATGTGCTGGAGGCCATCAACGGCAAGCGCGTCGAGGTGCTGTTCGTCGTGGAGGGCGCGGGTGTCCCCGGGTACCGCAGCGCCACCGGCGCCCTGTCGTTGCACGAGGACGAGGCAGCGGCCTACGGCACCCCGGTGACGCCCGTCGACGACCTGATCGACGAGATCCTCGAGGAGGCCGTACGCGCCGACGCCCACATCGAGCTCTTCCGCGACGAGGTGCGCCTCGACGGTCACCCCGTCGCCGCCCTCCTGCGGTTCTGAATCGTCCGCCCCCGGCCCCGGTCGTGCACTAGGCTGCTCCGCCATGGACACGAGGGCGGCAGTCGGGGTGGACATCGGCGGCACGAAGATCGCCGCCGGGGTCGTGACCGCAGACGGTGAGGTGGTGCGACGGGCGCGGCGGGACACGCCGCGGGACGCGGAGATGATCACCCCCGTGGTGGCCGGCCTCGTGCGGGAGCTGCGTGCGGAGGCGGGCCTCGACGCCGGCCCGGTCGGTGTCGGTGCGGCAGGCATCGTCGATGCCGCGGGTGTGGTGCGCTACGCCCCGAACATCGCGTGGGCCGACTTCCCCCTGGCTGAGCAGCTCGGGCGCATGCTCGGCGACCCCGTCACCGTGGACAACGACGCCAACGTGGCCGCGTGGGGGGAGTACCGCGCCGGCGCTGGGCGGGGCGCGCACTCCGACATGCTCCTGCTCACGATCGGCACGGGAGTCGGAGGCGGGCTCATCATCGCCGACCGCCTGCTGCGGGGGGCGCATGGACTCGGCGCGGAGCTCGGTCACATCATCGTCGCGGAGGGCGGACCGCGCTGCCCCTGCGGCAACGCCGGCTGCTTGGAGGCGGTCGCCAGCGGCACCGCCGTCGGGCGCATGGCCAGGGAGGCGCTGGCGTCGGGCCAGCCGCCGGCGACCTCGGTGCTGGTCGACGTCACGCCCGGCGACATCACCGGCAAGACCGTCACCAGCGCAGCCGCGTCCGGCGACGAGCTGGCGATCGCGGTGCTCGCCCGGGCGGGCTTCTGGTTGGGCGTGGGCATCGCATCGCTCGTCAACGCGATCGACCCGAAGACGGTCGTGGTCGGCGGGGGGGCGATGGAGGCCGGGGAGCTGCTCCTCGGGCCCGCGCGCGCGGCCTTCGAAGAACGCCTGCTGGGCCGCGCGCACCGACCGCTGCCATCGGTGACCCGGGCATCGCTGGGCGACGCCGCCGGCCTGATCGGCGCCGCACTGCTGGCCATGGAGGCCCCCCCGGCGACCGTCACCGGTGCGTGACCGCGGGTGGTGGTGTCGCGCCTACCCTCGCTTGTGCACAGGGCTTCGCCAGGGCGTCACTCCAGCGCAACGTCTCCGGTCCGTCCGGTTCAGCGGACGAAGACCGTGGCCAGTTCACTCCCGTCGGCGTCGTGGCCGGTGAGCCAGGCGATGCGGCCCTCGGCGACCATCAGTGCCCAACCGTCGCTGACCTCGCCCTCGATACGGCGCCCGTCCACGAGTCGAGCCTCGACCCGTTCGACGCGCTCGCCGACTTGCATGGCCACGAACATCGCGGAGGTCTGTCCCTGGCCCGGTGGTGGCGGCGGTCTGACAACATCGCCGACCAGGAGGGTCTCTGCGTCGACGTGGTCGCCAGCTTGCGTATGGGCATCTGACTGGCACCAGCCCGTCTGTGGGCGCAGGCCGTCCAGTGACACCACGGTGCAGCCGTCACCGGTGAGCACCACCACATCACTGTCCATCCCGGGCAGGGGCAGGCGTAGCACCTCGTTGGTGGCCGCCGCCACAGGTTGCTCTTTGCCGTCGGGGAAGCCGGGCGGTCCTGGCGGTGGCGGGGGGATGTCACCGGTGCGGGGCTGGCGCTCGATGACCGTCCCCGCGATCTGCTCGACCAGCGACCAGTCCTGCGCAGCAGCCTCGGGTCCGGCGTAGGCCGCCACGGCCGATACGGGGACCCTGCCAAAGCGCGCCCGGATCACCGCGTCATCGTTTGACTCGGAGTCCACCGTCACCTCCTCGGCGAACTGATCGTTCGGAGCACGGAACCGATCCCTACCGACAGCGAAGAAGACGCCCTCGGCTCCGGGTGGACGCCGGCCGACGGCGCCGGCAGCTGCGGGCCCCGCCGGCGAAGCGCCAGCCGCTCCAGGGCTAACCGGCGCTTGTGTCGGCGAACCACGTTCAGCGCCACCTTGTAGGTCCACGAGGCGGGTGAGGCCATGGTGGCTACCCGCTCCCAGCGCTCCAGTGCGCGGGCGAACGCTTCGCTGGCCGCGTCCCGGGCCACCTCGACATCACCGGACTCCAAGGCCAGTACCGCGACGAGCCTGGGGTGCTCGGCGCGGTACCAGACCTCGAACCCGTCATCCGTGGAACGCATCATGCCCCTGGCAAAGTCTCGACCGTGCTCCTACAAGTCACCGCACCCCTGATCCCTTTAGTGCCGACCAGAAACCTGCCATACGCCCCCGCACGGCGCGCGCGTGCCCGGCGACGTCAGCAGCAGGCGGAAGAACGAGACCCCCATCGGCGCAGCTTGCACGGCAGGCGCTGTCCGATAATCGAGCGAGGTCTCTCGCGGTGCGCACCCACACAGGTCTTTGCCTGTCCGTCCGGACCATGCGCGTAAGTCGCCTACCTCCTGACCGGTAGGGTCAGGCACATGAACGTTCTGCGCGCGATGCCTCTGCTCACGGTCAGCAATCTCGACGCCGCTGTCGAAACCTATGCCAAGACCACCGGTATGGAGGTGGTCATGAACCATGGTTGGATCGCAACCCTGGCCCCTCCAGGTGACCGGTCGATCCAGCTCAGCCTGATCAGCCGTGATGCCACCGCCTCGGTGAACCCTTCCACGTCGATCGAGGTCGACGGCGTGGACGCCGCCTACGAGGAAGCGCGTGCGTCTGGCCTGGAGATCGTGCATGAATTGAGCGACGAGGAGTGGGGAGTACGCCGCTTCTTCTTCCAAGACGCCGACGGCAACGTCGTCAACGTGCTCGCTCACCTCTAACCGAGGCGCTAGACATTGGTGAGCCTTGTCGGCTCCAGGACATATTTGTCCCGAAGCCAACAACGGTCGAGGTAGTAGGCAAGCGCGGGGTTGAGGTTGCTGGGTTCTGGGAGATCGCAAACATTCCGGGATTCCCCGGCTTCCGCACGGTTGTCGAACGGCTGGGCGTCCGTTCGACGGCCCCCGAGACGCGCAGTCGCACGGAATCGTCCGGAGGGCCGGCTTTCGAGCGGAACCGCTGCGTTCAAATACGCTGGAGGGATGGACACCACCCGCACGACCTACCTCGGGCAGTTCTCGCAGGAACGAGCCGAGACCATCACACAGCGCCTGGAGTCCAAAGGGATCGTGTCGTGGCGCAAGGAGGCCGGACCGCTCACCCGCTTCCTGTTCATCGGGGACTGGGGGGTGCGCCTGTTCGTGGACCGCGACCGGGTCTCGGAGGCGGCGGCCATCGTCGAGGACACGACCGGACCGTTTGGCGCGGTTCCCGACCAAGGCTGAGATCCTGGTTGATGCGTCCACGGCCCCGTACCACCCAGGATCGGGATGTCGTCTAGTCGTCCTGGCGGTTGCGCCAGTAGACGATCCCGACCAGCCCGAGGATGAACAGCGCAAGGGCGTAACCGATGGGCAGCGCCCCCGACAGGCTGATCACCAGCAGCGGCGCCAGCAGGATGACCAGACCGAAGCTCATCCGGCGCAGCCGCTCCATGACGATCGGCGGACCCGTCTCGTCGTCGTCGTCGGTGTCCGGCCCGGGCCCGACGGTCAGGGGCAGCGGGGTCGCCGTCGCGGCACCGGCGTCCTGGACCAGCTGGTGGATCTGCTCCATGCGGTCGGCGAGCAACGCCAGCGCCTCATCACGGCGGTCGGCCGGGACCCGCACCTCGACCTCCTGGCCATCGTGCGGCGCGACGATGGTCGCGATGCCCTCCTGCTCCAAGACCACCACCACGGCCTCGGCCAGTGGGAGGTCGAAGGTCGCGAGCTGCGCGCTGGTCTGACCGTTTGGCGTCACCTCGGGAACCCTACCGCGGCCGTGCCCGACGGTCATCTCGGCACCGCCCTGCGGCCGCTGCACCATGGGGGCTCGCGTAGACTCCAGGCGCAGCAGTCGGCCCACGTCCGCAGCCGACGCTCGGGCCCCGGACTGCGGCGGAGAGGAAGAACGCGAGTGGCCAAGCAGGATCGGGGTCCCCTGCTGTACCGGTTCCTGCACGCCGTGCTGCCCCCGATGCTGACGGCGCTGTACCGACCGTGGACGGAGGGACTCGAGCACATCCCCAGCGCGGGACCGGTCATCCTCGCGTCCAACCACCTGTCCTTCCTGGACTCGGTGTTCCTTCCCGCTGTGCTGGAGCGACCAGTCTTCTTCCTCGGCAAGAGCGAGTACTTCACCGGCTGGAAGCGCTACTTCTTCGAGAACGTCGGGGTCATGCCCGTGGCCCGCCAGGGCGGTGACGCCGGCGAGGCCAGCCTGCGCAAGGGCCAGGAGATCCTCGAGGCCGGCAGGATGCTCGGCGTGTACCCGGAGGGGACTCGCTCACCTGATGGTCGGCTCTATCGCGGCAAGACCGGGCCGGCGCGTCTGGCCATGCGCACCGGGGCGCCGGTGGTGCCCATCGCGATGATGGGCACGTTCGAGATCCTTCCACCCACGGCGAAGGTGCCGAAGGTCAGCCGGGTCGGCATCCGCGTCGGGCACCCATTGGACTTCGCGGCCCGGTACGGGTCGGGTGACGCCGACCGCTTCGCGCTGCGCAGCGCCACCGACGAGCTGATGTACGAGCTCATGATGCTGTCCGGCCAGGAGTACGTCGACGAGTACGCGGCCAAGGTCAAGTCCGGCGAGGTCGTCATCGGTTCGGGTGACCTCGACGAGCTGGGCGCCATGTTGGACCGGGGCGACGAGATCGTCGTGCGCAGGGCCGGGTAGTGGGTGGCCTGCGCCTGCTGCCGTTGTGCCTCGTCCTCGGCTTCGCGGTGTCCATGGGCACCGCGGTCGGGGTGGTGCTGGTCGCCGAGCCCGCGCGGACGGCGCCCTCCGCGCCGACCGTGGTCGGCACCGAGCCGGACACGAGCCCCGAGGTCCGTGCGGTGACGTGCGAGGGTGCGCCCCTGCAGGAGCGGGCCGCACAGGTGCTGGTCGTCGGCGTGCCCGGGGTGACCGCCCCGACGGACCCGCTGGTCGAGGAGGTGCTCGACGTGGGCGTGGGCGGGGTGCTCCTCACCGACGCCAACGTGGAGAGCGCGGAGCAGGTCCGGGGACTCGTGTCCGCGCTGCGGCGGGGAGCGGCACACGGTCTGCTCGTGACCACCGACGAGGAACCCGGCCGGGTCTCGAGCTTTCGCACCCTGCTCGGCGCCACCTCGTCGGCCCGGACGCTGGCGGCTCGCGGGGACCCCGCCGACGTGCACGCCTTCGCCCGCGACCTCGGCGGGGAGCTCGCCGCCCTCGGGGTCGACGTGACCTTCGCCCCGGTCGTGGACGTCGACGACGGTCCCGCGCGGGGCATCATCGGTGACCGCGCGTTCTCCGGTGACCCGGAGACCGCCGCCACCTACGGGCTTGCGTTCTCCGAGGGTCTCACCGAAGCAGGGGTGCATCCCGCGGCGAAGCACTTCCCCGGGCACGGCCGCTCCGACACCGATTCGCACCGCACGAGCGGGCTGGTCGAAGCGAGCCTGCGGGAGCTGCGAACCACCGACCTGGTGCCCTTCGCGGCGCAGATCGACGCCGGGGTCCCGCTGGTCATGGTCAACCACGTCGCCTACCGTGCGCTGGACCCGGAGCTGCCCGCGAGCCTCGCGGCACCGACGTATGCGCTGCTGCGCGACATGGGGTTCACCGGGGTCGCGATCACCGACTCGACCGGCATGGGCGCGGTCCACGGCACCTGGGACTTCCCCACCTCGGCGGTCATGGCTGTGCGGGCGGGCGCCGATGCCGTGCTCACCACCGACGGCAACCAGGCTCGGGCCATGCGCGACGCGCTGGTCGAGGCGGTGCGCGACGGTGACCTCGACGCCGACCGGCTGGACGAGGCGGCCGGCCGCGTCCTGGCCCTGAAGGGCGAGGACACCGAGGCGGTGGTGTGCCACGAGGTCGCCCCGGCCCCCACGATGCGGCCGGTTCCCGGCCGGGCGGGCGACTGATGCGCGAGCACGGCACCGATGCGGTGCGCTCCGCCTGCGGTGGGCCGGCGTGATCGACCTGCGCTCGGACACCGTGACCCGCCCGACGTCGGCCATGCGGGCGGCCATGGCTGCCGCTGAGGTCGGCGACGACGTGTACCGCGAGGACCCGACCGTCGAGCGGCTGCAGGAGGTCGCGGCCGCGCGCTTCGGCCGCGCGGCGGCACTCCTTTGCCCCTCGGGGGTGATGTGCAACCAGCTCTGGCTGCGGGTGCTCGCCCGGGCCGGCACCGAGGTGGTCGTCGAGGCGGACGCGCACGTCGTGAACTACGAGGCCGGGGCCGGGGCGCTGCTCGCGGGCGTGCAGTTCCGCACCGTCGCCGCGCCCGACGGGCTGCTGTCCGCCGACCAGGTCGCGGCGGCCATCCGACCCGACGCCTTCCCCTTGACCCCGACGTCGCTGGTGTGGGTGGAGCACACGCACAACCGCCGCGGCGGGACCTACTACCCCGTCGCAGACCTCGAAGCCGTGGCGGGGGTCTGCCGCGCCGCCGGCGTCCCGCTGTACATGGACGGGGCACGGGTGTTCAACGCGTGCGTCGCCGCGGGCGTGGCACCGGCCGTCTACGGCGGCCTGGTGGACGGGCTGATGTTCTGCACCTCCAAGGCGCTCGGGGCGCCCGTGGGCAGCCTCATGGTGGGCGACGCCGACGCCATCGACGAGGCGCGGGAATGGCGCCGCCGCTACGGGGGGGCCATGCGGCAGGCCGGGGTGATCGCCGCGGCCGGGCTGGTCGCCCTGGACACGATGGTCGACCGGCTGGCCGACGACCACGCCAACGCCCGCCTGCTGGCCGCCGCCGCGCAGGAGGTCTGGCCCCAGGGGGTGGACCTTGGGCAGGTGCAGACCAACATCGTGTACGTGGAAGGCGTCGACGCCCCGGCGGTGGTCGGCGGCCTGCGGGAGCGGGGGGTGATGGCGGGGGCGATGGACGCCCGCACGGTGCGCCTGGTCACCCATCCCGACGTGTCGGCGCCGGACTGCCGCCGCGCCGCCGACGCTCTGCGCCGGACGTTGCGCGCGTTCGTCCCCGGCTAGCCCCGTGCGGTGCCGGCGTGCCTAGTCCTCGGAGAACGTGTAGAGCTCCACGGTCTGCCCACGGCGCAGCGTGGTCCCCGGCGAGGGGTCCTGCACCTCGACGCGACCGACCCGCCCGGCGGGGAACGGCCCGAGGCGCGGACGGGGCTCGGCGATGACCTGGGCGACGAGGCCTGCGCCCTCGATGGTGGCGACGGCCTCCTCGATCGGGTCGTTGCGCACGTCGGGGACCTCCACGGTGGTCGATCCCCGGGAGACGGTCACCGGCACGGTGCTGCCCTCGTCGACCTCCGTGTCTGCATCCACCCCCTGGCGGATCACGGCGCCCGGCGTGGGGAACTCGTCGCTGAACTCGCCGGTGAACTCCCCGACCAGGTCGGCGCCGGCCAGCGCGGCCTCGGCCTGTTCCCGATCCATCCCCGCCAGGTCGGGGACGGTGACCTGACGGACCCCGAGCGACACGTTGATCACCACGCTGTCGCCCTGGGTGAGCGCCGTCTCGGGTTCGGGGGCCTGGGCCTGCACCAACCCCGCGGGCACCGTCGGCGAGAAGTCCTCGTCCACGCGCACCTCGAAGCGGTGCTCGGGCCCCTCGAGCAGCGCGAGGGCCTCGTCGCGGGGCATCTGCGCGACATCGGGCATAGCCGTCGCGGCCCGTCCGGCGGAGAAGACCACCGCCACCGAATCCCCGCGCCGCAGCTCCTGGCCGGCCTGCGGGTCCTGGCGCAGCACCTGACCGGCGGGCACGTCGAAGTCGGGTTCGGTCCCGGTGACGACCAGCTCCAAGCCGAGGGGTTCCAGCGCGGCGGAGGCCTGCGTCTCGGACAGGTCCTGCAGACCGGGGACGGTGGTCACCGGCGCCAGCAGGAAGTGCCAGGCAGCGAAGCCCGCACCGGCGGTGGTCGCGAGCACCAGCAGCAGGACAGCCACCCGCAGGAGCCCACGGCGTCGATGGCGGGCCGGTCGGGGCTGGTCGCGAGCGGGCGGCGGAGCGGACGCGTCGGTCTGGGGGTCGGCGGCCAGGGAGACCGTCTGCGCGGACTCGGCGGGGATCACGAGCGTGCGGTCCACGCCGTTGCGGCTGGGCACCGTGACCGGTTGCGGCCCGGTCGGCACGGCGGCACGCAGCGCCGTCACGAGCGCCTCGAGGTCGGGGTAGCGCTTGCCGGGGTCACGCGCGGTCGCCTTCGCCACCACCCGGTCCAGTGCCCGCGAGGCATCCGAGACGAAGGAGCTGGGCGCGGGGATGGACTCGCGGGCGTGGCGCACGGCGATGGCCATCGGGCTGTCCGCGGGCAGTGGCTTGCGGCCGGTGAGCAGCTCGAAGAGCACGATCCCGACCGCGTACTGGTCGCTCGCCGCGGTGGCCTCGCGACCGTCGACCAGCTCGGGTGCGAGGTAGTGCACGCTGCCGATCAGGGCCCCGGTCTGGGTGTGGCCGGTCTCGGCGACCGCGCGGGCGATGCCGAAGTCCGCGACCTTCGGGGTCCCGTCGGGGGCGATGAGCACGTTCTCCGGTTTGATGTCGCGGTGCACCAGGCCGGTGGCGTGCGCGCGGCCGAGCGCATGGCAGACCGGCTCGATGACGGCCAGCGCCTCGCCCGGGTTGAGCCGCCCGCGTTCGGCCAGGACCTGGCGCAGCGACGGGCCGTCCACGTACTCCATGACGATGTAGGGCAGGTCGGCGGCGCCCTGGTCGAAGACGTTCACCACGCTCGGGTGCAGCAGCGACGCGGCGTGCCGGGCCTCCGTGCGAAAGCGCTCGAGCAGGCTTGCGTCCTCAGCGAGGTGCCCGTGCAGCACCTTGACCGCGACGTCGCGGTCAAGCGACTCGTCACGCGCACGGTAGATGGTGGCCATCCCGCCGGCGCCGATGCGCGCGACCAGGCGATAGCGGCCTGCGAGGAGGCTGCCGATCGTCGCCGTGGCGTCCTCGGTGTCGGGCCGTGAGCTGATGTCCATACCCCAGTCAGTCTACGGCGGTGGCCGTGGGCGGAGCGGTAGGCGAACCGGCCGGGCTATCCTGTAGCGCGATGAGTGACCAGGCGCCCACCGGAACGTTCCACGACGAGCTGGTCGGCATGGGTTTCGTGACGGTGCAGAAGGACCGCCGCGGCGTGCTGCAGTACGCCAGGCGTCCGAACAGCTTCCTCACCGAGTGGGTGCACGACGACGGCACCGAGGCCTTGTTCACCTGGGAGTTCGCCCTGGGGGACTTCTGCGACGCGGCGGGGTGGCAGATCGGTGCGGCCGAGACCAGCCTGCACATCCTGTACCCGCAGTTCGACGTGCAGCTGGACCGCGACGCCGAACAGGTCACCGCCGAGGTCTCCCGGTTGGAGTCGCGGTTGACCGGGCTGGACCTGGCGGACCCCCGGCTCTGACGTGAACCGACCGAGCGAGCCCCTGCTGGACTTCGTCATCCTCGGACGGCATCTGCGCGTCGCCGCCTGGTGTGTCGGGGGCGTCACGGGGGTCGGGATGCTCGTCGAGGTCGCCCGGGGTGGCCCCCTGTGGGCCGCCGCGCTGCGCTGGGCCACCACGGCGGTCGCGGGCGCGCTGCTGGTCACGGCCGTGCTCGTGGCCCTGCAGGCCTACCGTGCGGCCGATGCCGCCCAACGCCGTGGTGATCGCCTCTCGGGCGATGACGTGCGGCTGGCGCCCCCCCGCCGACCGCCGGAACCGTGACCGGCCGGGACGGTGCCTGGCGGCGCCGGCGCCTCGCCGAGGCGGTCCTGTACCTGTGCGTGGACCGGCGGGCCGAGCAGGGCGACCTGGCCGGCCTGCTCGAGGCCGTGCTGGGGGCTGGGGTCGACGTGGTCCAGCTGCGCGACAAGACCGCGCCGGCCCACGAGCTGCGTTCGGCTGCCGCCGTGTTCGCCGATGCCGCGCACCGCCACGACGCCCTGTTCGTGCTGAACGACGACCCGGCCCTGGCCGTCGAGGGGCACGCCGACGGCGTCCACGTCGGCCAGGACGACACGCGGCCCGCGACCGCGCGGGCGGTGGTGGGCGCCGAGCGGCTGATCGGGCGCTCCACCCACACGGTCGCGGAGGTCGACCGGGCGATGGCCGAGGACTGCGACTACTTCGCCGTCGGGCCGGTGCATCCCACCCCGACCAAGGAGGGCAGGCCCGGCGTGGGGCTGGCGCCTGTGCGGCACGCGGCGGCCGTCGCCGGTGACGACCGGCCGTGGTTCGTCACCGGCGCCATGGCGGCGCGGACGGCACCGGCCGTGCTCGCCGCCGGGGCCCGTCGCCTGGTGGTGGTCCGGGCGATCACCGATGCGAGGGAGCCCGCAGCGGCGACCGCCGAGCTGGTCGCCCTGCTCCGTCAGGGGTGAGAGCGTCGCGGGCGCTCAGACCGCTCAGGCAAGTGCGGTGAGCATGTCTTGCATCTCGTCGGGGATGAGGACGCTGCCGAGCCGGTCGACGATCGCGCCGTCCCGGTCGATGGTGAACAGCCACGGCTCGGAGGGCAGGTCCCACGCCTCCACGGGCGCGGCGACGGTCTGGCCCGCATCCTCGTAGATCTCGACGTGGATGAACGCGACGTCGTCCCAGTCTCCGTCCTGCCTGATCTCGTCGAGGTCGGCCACGGCCGGCCCGCAGGCCGCGGTCTGGCAGTAGGCGGGCGTGGCGAAGACCAGGGCGACGGGGCGCCCGTCCGCCAACGCCTGCTCGAGGCTGACCTCGTGCATGCCGCAGTCGTCGGGCTGCTGGGTGCACAGCTCCTCCATGCCCATCGCGTCCTCGACGGTGGGGGTCGCGACCGCGGTCGCGTCCTGCCCCGGGACGGCCAGCGCGCTGTCCTCGGGGGCGATGACGTCCACCGCGAGCTCGCCGATGTCGTCGCCGTCGCGCACCACGACGATCACGGGCCCAGGATCGGGGACATCGATCCGGGTGTGGTAGACACCGAGCGGACCACCGGTGTCGACGAAGGTCGCGGGGAAGGGACCGGCGAGCTCGTTGCCGTCGGGGTCGCGCAGCCGCACGTCGAGCTCGGCGTCGAGGACCGGCACGTTGTCCGCGGACACGACGCCGAAGGCGAAGCGCTGGTCGGTGCCGGCGAGCGTCTCGAAGGAGGCATTGACGACGGTGAGGGTCTGCTCCTCGCCCCCGGTGGTCTGCGTGGACGAACGCCCGGCCGGGGCGTCCGACGACGGTTGCTCGTCATCGGCCCCGTCCTCTTGGCCGCAGGCGGCGAGCACGCCACCGGCCAGGACCGTGCCCGCGGCGTAACCGACGGATTTCAACAGGGCTCGGCGGTGCATCGGTGGGTCCTTCGCTCGTCATCCCGGCCGGAACAGGCCGGCAGCGGCTGGTGGCGGACGGGCGCGAATGCCCGACCCGTATGCCAGCGTAGCGCCCAGCGATCGCTCGCAGGACGCGGCAGACTCGGGCGTATGCCTCGCCTCGCCCTCTGGTCCCGGCTCCTGCTGGCGGTCGTGCTCGCGGCCACGGCCTGCATCCCGGCGGTGTCAGAGCCGGCGCAGACGGTTGTTGTGGGGGTGGGCTCCAGCGACGAGCAGCGCCTGCTCGCCGCCCTCAGCATCGTGGCCCTCGACCGGGCGGGCCTGACCCCCGAGATCCGCCCGGACCTCGGTGGCACGGTGCACCTCCGGCGGGAGGCGCTGCGGGGCAACATCGACGTCTTCTGGGACTACACGGGCGCGGCGTGGGCCCTGGGTCTGCATCAGCAGACCCCGCCCGCCGACCCGAAGGAGTCCTACGAGCGGGTCCGCCGTGCCGACGAGGAGCGCAACCTCACCTGGCTGGAGCCGACCACCGCCAACGCGACGCTGGCGCTGTTCGTGCGAGAGGACGTGCTGCCGGAGGGCGAGCCGGCCACCCTGTCCTGGCTGTCACGAGGACTGGCCGGGCAGCAGGTGTGCGCGGACGAGGACTTCATCACCCGCCCCGGTGGCCTGGAGGATCTGGCGCGGGCGTACGCGTTCAACCTCGATGACGTGCAACTCGTGGCCGCGGGGGAGAGCGAGGCCATCCGACAGGTCGCTTCGGGGCGCTGCTACGCGGGGCTGGCGACGGCCACCGCCGGGGCTGCCCGCAACGCCGGCCTCGTGCGGGTCGCCGACGACCTCGTGGTGTTCCCCGCCTTCGTCGTCGCGCCGGTGGTCCGCAGCCGATCGGTGGAGGCCGTGCCGGGTCTCGAGGACGTCTTCGAGCCCGTCGTCGGGCTGCTCGACACTGCTGGCCTGGCCGCGCTGAACGCCCGGGTCGACGCTGGTGCGGACCCCGAGCAGCTGGCCGAGGAGGTGCTCGCCGAGGTCCTGCCACCCCGGTCTTGACGCCGTGCCCGCGCCGGCGTATGGTGACCGGGTTGATCGAACACCGGTTCGAGAGCAAGCGGTTTGCGTCGGTCCGGTTCGATCAGTGCAGCGGCGTGGCAGTCGGCCCGCGAGGGAAGGCGCGAGCTGGCCGCCACGCCGCATCCTTCCTGTGGCCCGATGTGGCTTGTGACCACTGTGGCCGCCTGCTCCGCGCAGTGGCCCGGGAAAGGGAGGCGATGGCTAAGCGCTACCGGGAACCGGTCGAGGTGGACGTCGACGTCGGTGGACCCACACGGTTCGCCTGGCGAGGGGGCTCCTACCGGGTGGTCACGGTGCTCGGCCACTGGCGCGAGGACGCCGGCTACTGGTCGGGGGCCCGCCTGGAGGTCCCCCAGCGGGACCTCTGGCGGGTGGAGGCGCACGGCGGCATCTACGAGCTGGTCCGCGAGGCCGGTGTCTGGCGCCTGGACCGGGTGTGGGACTGACCCGCGTGTCGCCGGAGCCTGCCGAGGAGGCCGAGCCTGGGGATCACGCCTTCTCCTCCCTGGTCTGGATCCATCGCGAACGCGGCGACTGTAGGGCGTCACGCTGAACGAGGACGGTCGCGTCACCTTCGATGAGGATGAGTAGGCCGGCCGGAACGTGCGGGTAGCGCATAGCTGGCGCGACTTGGTGATGGATGGACATCGTGACCGTGTCAACGGCGGGGGCCGTCGTGCTGGGCTGTCGGCGTGCAGGGTGAGGCTGTCGGCGGGCACGGTGGGGCTCAGCGCGGCGGGACCCGCAGCTGGGGGTCGTGAAGCTGCTCGGGTGGGCTGGTGGCCATGTCGAGCAGCCTGAACGGTCACCGCACGGGTGGGCAGGGGCGGCTGGTGTTGGCCAGCAGCAGCCCGCGGGTGAGCGTGCACAGCGCCTGCCAGCGGTCCGTGGGCGCGTCGAGGTGGTGGCGCTGGTAGGCGGCCGTCGCGATGGCCAGCTCGCCCAGCGCGGCATGCACCGGTGAGGGCCATCCCCCGGCCGGCTCCAGGCGGCCCAGGCTGGCGTCCAGGCGGTAGGCCAACCGCGTGCCCAGGGCGGCCAGAGCGCACGCGCGGGCGCGGAAGCGGCGCAGCCATCCGCGGACGGTGCCGGCCGGTACGCCCAGGCGCACGGCGATGGGGCGATGCCCGTGCCCGTGGGCGGCGTCAAGCAGTGCGGCGCCGATCACGTCGATGGCGTAGGCGCGGCGCTGGAGCATCACCGCGGGCAGCAGGACGTGGGTGAGCGCGCAGGCACGGCAGCGTGCCCGCCGCGGTCGTATGACGCGCACGGTGTCGCCGGCGCGCAGCACTCGGCGCCGTGCCCACCCCCACGGGCGTAGCTCAGCGCTGCACGGGCAGCTCACCTGGCCGGCGCGCAGCGCACGGTCGACAGCGTGGATCTGGTCGGGGACGACGAGCATGACGGGGACCTCCTGGCCGGGCTGATGGAGCCCGGCAGGCTGCCCGCCCTGCGCCCGCGCCGCCGGTCCGCAAGCGGCCCTGTCCTCAACTGCCGTGACGTAGGACTACCTCGCGGTCCTCATCCCACGTGCCGCCCAACAGCGACCTCGCCGAGGCGCTGCCCGCCTTGGAGCAGATGTGTGCGCGGTTCGCTGACCGCCCCCATGCTGACCGCCCCCCGGTTGTCTGTTGGCCAAGCGATGCTCGCCCCTGGTGGGTCGGGGGTGGGACTCTTGTGGATGGGGGGCAGGGAGGCCGATGGACTGTCTCACCCCTGGTGTTGGATGGGTCCATGTCCGCTCCTGCGTCTGCTGCCCGCACCGACCTGGCCTGTGCCGCCGGGTCGGATGTGGACGAGCGCGCGGGCGGCGGCGGCGTTGTCTCACCGCTCGTGTTGGATGGGTTCATGTCCGCTCCTGCGTCTGCCGCCCGCACCGACCTGGCCTGTGCCGGCGGGCCGAGTGTGGATGAACGCGCCCGAGGCCGCGGCGTTGTCTCACCCCTGATGTTGGATGGACCCATGTCGCCCACCGCGTCTGCTGACCTCGCCGACCCGGCTCCTGCCGGCGGGTCGGATGGGCTGGCTGTGGACGAACGCGCCTGCGGCCGCGGCACTGTCACACCCCTGATGTTGGATGGATCCATGTCGCCCACCGCGTCCGTTGACCTCGCCGACCCGGCTCCCGCCGCCGGGTCCGGTGTGGATGAACGCGCCCGAGGCCGCGGCGTTGTCTCACCCCTGATGTTGGATGGACCCATGTCGTCCACCGCGTCTGCTGACCTCGCCGCCCCGGCCGTGTGCCGGGCTGTTTGGGCGGCTCGCGGTCCGGTGGTGGCGCGTGAGCGGGGCCCGCGCTACGCCGCCGGGAACCCGGCCGACGGTGACGTCGGTGGAGGCGGGGATGAAGGGTTGGGTGCGCTGTTGGGGTCGGCTGACGTGGGTGTGGTGGCTGGAGCGTTGGCGGGGTTGCCCACCGACCGTCTCGCCCGGGTCTTGGCCGCGACGGTCGGCCAGCTCGACGGTGCCGACGCCGGGCGGGTCGCGGACGGCGCGGTGGGCCGGTTGGACGGGGAGGACGCCGCCGCGGTGGTGGCTGCGGCTGCCCGGCCGTTGGCCGAGGACGCCGCGGGGCAGGTGTGCCGGTCGCTGGTGTCGGGTTGGGACGACGCG